>NZ_JBGLRL010000008.1:0-195143 GCF_041402505.1 Aeromonas sp. S2(2024) | reverse complement strand
TGACAATATCTTCTATGGCCACGACCTGCAGAAACAGTTGGAGGCAGCCGCAGCCAAGCCTTATGGCGCCACCGTGTTTGCCTATCACGTACATGATCCAGAGCGCTATGGCGTGGTGGAGTTTGATAAGCAGGGAACGGCGATTTCTCTGGAAGAGAAGCCACTCGAGCCCAAGAGCAACTATGCAGTGACCGGCCTCTATTTCTACGATAACAGCGTGGTGGAGATTGCGAAGAGCCTGAAGCCTTCTCCTCGTGGTGAGCTGGAAATTACCGACGTGAACCGTATCTACCTTGAGCAGGGGAATTTGTCGGTCGCCATGATGGGCCGTGGCTATGCCTGGCTCGATACCGGTACCCATGAAAGCCTGATTGAGGCGAGCAACTTTATTCAGACCATCGAACATCGCCAGGGATTGAAAGTGGCATGTCCTGAAGAAATTGCGTTCCACAAAGGCTTTATCACTGCCGAGCAGGTGATGAAACTGGCGGAGCCGTTGAAAAAGAACGCCTACGGTCAGTATCTGTTGAAAATGCTGAAGTAATAATGTCCCCATGGGGCTATCAGCCCCATTTATACACCAGGTATTCATGATGAATGTTATTCAAACCAAGATCCCCGATGTTTTTATCTTTGAGCCGAAAGTGTTCGGCGATGACCGTGGTTTTTTCTTTGAGAGTTTTAATCACCAGCAATTCGAAGCGGCCATAGGTCGTAGCGTGACCTTTGTACAAGATAACCACTCCAAATCATCCAAAGGCGTATTACGCGGCTTGCACTATCAACTGCCTCCCCACGCCCAGGGGAAACTGGTGCGCTGTGTCGCGGGTGAGGTGTTTGATGTTGCAGTGGATATCAGAAAAAGCTCACCGACCTTCGGACAATGGGTGGGTGTACATCTTTCTGGTGACAACAAACGTCAACTGTGGATCCCGGAAGGGTTTGCTCATGGGTTTGTAACTCTGAGCGAGACTGCAGAGTTTTTGTATAAGACAACCAATTACTATGCACCGCAGAGTGAAGGCTCAATCCGGTGGGATGATCCGCAAGTAGCAATTGAATGGCCTTTTGAAGGCGAGGTCAGTCTATCGAAGAACGATCACGAAGCGGTAGATTTTAGTTCGGCACTTATGTTTAATTAAAAATGCTGATACCAATGAGATAAAAAATAATGTGAGCTTTAATTCTATTCATATAAGTTGGTGATTAATAAAAATACTCTTGTCAATATAAAGTTGAAATAAATGACGAACTCAAGTAACAATCGGCGTATTGTTAAGAATACGCTGTTTCTTTATTTTAGGATGCTGTTAACCCTCGGAGTAACTCTATATACCTCGCGGGTGGTCCTCAATAATTTGGGGGTGGAGGATTTTGGTATTTATAACGTAGTCGGTGGGGTTGTTACCATGATGGCGTTTTTAAGTGGTGCTATGTCTTCTGCCTCTCAGCGCTTTTTGGCATTTGAATTGGGAAGAAATAACCTTGAGCAGTTAGCCAAGATATTTAAGATGAGCCTCAATATTCATTTGTTGATTGTGCTCATTGTTATTTTTGTGGCGCAAACCTTGGGGCTGTGGTTTGTCAATACTCAATTGGTTATCCCGCCAGATCGCTTAGCTGCCGCCAATTGGGTATTCCAGTGTGCCTTGTTCTCGTTTTGCTGCACCGTGTTGGGTGTGCCCTATAACGCAGCGATTATTGCCCATGAAAAGATGAGCGCGTTTGCTTATATCAGCATTGTCGATGTATTGCTTAAGTTAACAGTGGTTTTTCTATTGGCTGCATATGATGGCGACAAGCTGCAACTATATGCATTGTTGCTGGCCGTGGTGAGTCTGCTTATCTTGGTTTGTTATTATGCGTATGCCCGCTGGCAGTTCACGGTAACTAGATTTAGTTGGTATTGGAATGCCGATTTATTTAAAACCTTGTTTAGTTATACCGGTTGGAACTTATTTGGTAATGTAGCGGCGGTAGCGACTAACCAAGGAATTAACATTTTACTGAACCTATTTTTTGGTGCAACGATCAATGCTGCGCGTGCCATTGCTTTTCAAGTTAATAGTGCTGTTACTGGTTTTGTAAGTAGCTTACAGATGTCAATTAATCCTCAGATCATCAAGTCATACGCTACTGACAACCATGATTATATGTTGCAGCTGGTCTTTTCTGGTGCTAAATATTGTTTCTTTTTATTATATTTCTTATCTGTTCCATTCCTGTTACAAGCTGAGACAATATTAAACATCTGGCTAGGTGTGTTACCTGATTATTCAGCTACATTCTGTCGTTTAATTATAATTGATTCATTAATTATCTCATTATCTGGTACATTAATGACTGCATTTCAAGCGACCGGAAAAATAAAAAAATACCAGATAGTTGTCGGAGGATTGATATTGTGTAACTTACCGTTATCATACCTGTTTTTAAGCTTGGGATATAATGCACAAGTGACAATGTGGATCAGCATCATAATATCTCTTGCGGCCTTGTTTGTTCGTGTTTTTTTAATGTCCAGAATATTTTATGGGATATTGGCTAAGTTTAAGAATTTATTTTATAAAGTCATAATGGTTTTCGGGTTATCATTGTCTTTAGCAAATGCGATACCAGCCTTATATGGGAATATCATTATAAACTTTGCCGTTAGCTGTATATTACATTGGTCTGTGATTCTTTTATTTATACTCACAATAGGCATTGATAGCCAAGAGCGAACGTTTGTTTTTAATAAGATTAAAAATATTCTAAATTAATTAGGTGGGTGAAGGAATGAATAGCAATGCTATGATAAAAGCTGTGGTCGAAAATGATATGTGTATCGGTTGTGGTATGTGTGCAACACAATGTAAGACCGGCGCTATTAGTATGAAGATGAATGACTTCGGTTTTTATAATGCAAATGTTGATGATTTGCAAGAGGTAGATGAAAATGCTATCAAAGTTTGCCCATTTAATCCTAAGCCAGATGACAAAGTCAAAACGGAAAATGAAATTTCTGAGTTGTTTTTAACCCAAGCTCATAAGCAACATAATAAAATCGGTCGTTATATTAGTACCTATGCAGGTTATTCAGTTGTGCATCGTTTAACTTCGTCCTCTGGTGGTATTGCCACTTACACGTTAACGGAATTAATGCGCCGTGGTGAAGTTCAGCATGTAATTTCTGTAAAAACTGGACAAGCGATGGAGCATTATCAATATTCTATTATCAGTTCAATTGATGAGTTAGTTGATGCTGCCAAGACTAGATATTATCCAGTTACCCTTGCTGATGCTCTGAAGGATATAGCAAAATTAAATGGCAAGGTTGCTATTGTTGGGGTAGCCTGCTTTATTAAAGCCATTCGACTTGCGCAAGTTTACGATCCTGCTTTTTATGATAAAGTTGGTTTTATCATAGGTATTATTTGTGGGGGAGTAAAAAGTGCTTTCTTTGCGGAGTATTTAGCCAGTAAAGCAGGTGTTTCAGTAAAGGATTTTAGTAAACCTGAATTTAGAATTAAAGATAATGATAGTACCGCTTCAGATTATGCATATGGTTGTTTAGATAGAAATAACAGCCAGCAAACCATTAAAATGCGTAATGTTGGTGACATGTGGGGTACTGGTTTATTTAAAGCTAACGCTTGTGATTTTTGTGATGATGTGACAACAGAACTAGCCGATTTATCTGTTGGTGATGCTTGGTTAGAGCCATATGTACGAGATGGCCGTGGGCATAATGTACTCGTAACTCGTTCATTACTAGCGGATGATATCATTAAATCTGGCATGATGGATGGTACTTTAGTGATAGAAGAGTTAGCTGAAAGTACGTTTTTAGCTTCACAGCAAGGTAGTTATAATCATCGACATGATGGTTTGTCGTATAGAATAAAGCATGGTAGAACTGATAAAGGTGCCATACCACCTAAAAGATTTAACAAAAAACTAGCATCTCCATTGTTGATGTTAATTCAATCTTTGCGGATGAACTCTCGCAGAAAGAGTCTAGAAATCTGGAAAAAAGAAAAATTGGCATCAGTTTTTGATACTAAAATGAAAAAACACTTGTTTATTTTAAGACTTCTCACAAAGTTAAATCATTATCAGCGGGCAATATGGCGAAGAATTAATAGGGTTGTAAATTTTTAATTTAAATCATTATAGCTATTATATTAAGCACAATATAGTGTGAGGTTTAAGTGTTGAATAATAAAGTTGGATTGTTAAATTTCCACTACTCAGATCATAACTACGGTGCTGTATTGCAAGCTGCCGCATTAGCCGATGTCGTGACGCAACTTGGCTATAACGCAGAGCATATTGATTTTATACCTGCAAAAATTGAGCAGAAAAAAACACCGCGCCAACAATTAGTCGCTGTGCTAGCGGCGTTAGGGATTAAGTCACTTCTCAAGCGTCTATTGGGTAAAAAGGTCTACATAAAGCCTCAAGTCACCGGAAGTGAAGTATTTGAACAATTTCGCACAACCTGGATTCCCCGCAGCGCTCAAACGTACAGCGCAGCAACCCAGCTAAATACGATTGGTTCGACCTACGCTGCTGTCGTGGTGGGCAGTGATCAAGTTTGGCGTCCCAGCATGTTTGTGAACAAACAACAAGATATTGCGGCATACTTTTTATCTTTTTTGCCAAATTCCGTTAAGCGTATCTCTTACGCTGCCAGCTTTGGGGTGGATAAGTGGGAAGAAGCTCAAAACAGTGCACTAACTAAACGCGTGCATGACGCAATCAAAACATTTAGTGCGGTTTCAGTACGTGAACGGACTGGAGTAGCTATTTGCCGTGATCATTTTGGTGTGACTGCTCAGCACGTGCTTGATCCTACGCTATTAAACGGCGTAGAGTTTTTTGAGCGTGTGATAGTAAAGGCTGGTGTTAGCAAACAAAATGAAAATGTGGTTTATTACAAACTGGATGTTGATACTACATTTATTAGCGCTATCAAACATATCGGAGATATTTTTCAAGCTCCAACAGAAGATATTTACTACCAAATGAGTGAGACAGGATATCGTTTTATCCCTGTCGCTGACTGGTTAGCTAAAATTCGTGACAGTAAGTTTGTCGTCACCGATTCGTTTCATTGCGTATGCTTGGCAATCTTATTCAATAAAGAATTTATCTGTTTTGCCAATAGAGATCGTGGTCTAGCTCGTTTGCAAAGCCTACTGACAAGTTTAGGAATTGAAGGTCGTCTGTGTGAGCAACAACAATCGTTAACTAATTTTTTTTCTGATTGTAAACCTATTAATTATGCAAGTGTCAATGCCAAACTTAGCGAGATGCGTATCAGTTCGATGGCTTTTTTGCGGATAAATTTAAATGATATATAATATAATGTAGGTGAGTTATTCTGACTTGGATATTTAATATAAATTATTTTGGTGTTATATAATTATGAGTTCAATGCTATTTACGCTGCCAATACTCGTTATGACTCGCAATGATGGTTTTCTTCTAAAGCAATGTGTTGAGTCAATAGTCAATACGGTAACTATAGATACCACTATTTACATAATTGATAATAACTCTGATTCAGCTGAACAGCATTTTATTTTAAATGATTTGGCTGTAAAGTATAGCAACGTAAAACTAGTTTTTAATAAAAGTAATCTTTGGGTCATTGGGCTTAATACCACGATAAAAAAAATAAAAATAGAGCATAAAAGTGACTTCTTTTTTCTAACAGATGCTGATATTGATTTTAGCCACTGTGCTGCTAAGCCATGCTGGTTATCATACTTAGTTGAACAGTTAGAGAAAAATATATCTATAGGGAAGTTGGGGTTATCCTTATCTTGGGATTATTTGGAGAAAAATTCAGAGTTAAAAGAAATCCTCAAACAAGAGAAGAGCCTCTATTCAGAAAGACATAAAATAAATGACCTATACGTATCCTTCGTTGATACAACAGCTACTTTATTTCGTAATGATTGGTCAATTGATCCTTCATCTGGTCTTTATCCAGATCATATGCGCTATTTGCGGCCTGAATTATATTCATGTCGAACATCAAGATATATTACGGTAGAGCATCTTGGCTGGCATCTCTATATTAATACAGAGAAGATGACAACTCATCATATTAATTCAAAGATAAAATGTTTTACTTTAGTTGGTGGTGATGTAAAAAAAGAAATTTTAAAATTAGGCGATAAACGATACCAGTTTTTTTATAAGACATTCTCAAAAACTATTAAAAGGATGTGGTTCATTAGGCGATATTATTTCCTGATTACATATATATTTAGGAAAGGAATTGTCCATTTTGATGGGCAAGGCTATGTTGCTAAATATGCTAGAGACACAAGTGATATTGGTGTAGAATGATATATTATACATTATGGTTAGCATCTTTTGTTGCAGCTGCATTTGTTCCCTCTCGAATAATTCGCACCTTCTTAATTATTTTGTTGACGCTTGTATATTGGGGGCTAATCTCATTTCGAGGTGAAGGTGTTGATGCTGACTATGGTCAATATCTGGATTATATAAGAGATGCAATTAAGTATAATGAAAGCAGTAGAGGGGGATATCTCTTCGATTGTATTGCAAAGATTGTTTATTATGCTGGATTCCCTATATCTTTTATTTTCTCAGTATATGCGTTATCAGTTCCGATAAAAGTATATCTTTTTTCAAAGTTTCCCACTTATAGTCATGCTATTTTTATTGGCTATGTCGGTTTTTTTATATACTTGCATGATTTCACACAGATAAGAGCTGGTCTAGCTATTGCACTTGGCTATTGGGCATTGTATTTAAGATTCGTATCGGCTAGTAAATTCTGGATGGTTCTTGCTGGAGTCTCAGTATTGGTTCATCCTTCTTTGTTATTGTTATTTGTATTTGCTTTTATTAGCTCCTATATCTCTATATATGTACTTTTTATTGTAATGGTTCTATCTATCATTATTGCTTGGCTAGAACTATTGAATCCAGTAATTGATAAATTGATATATTTAATTGATAGTAAAGACTTGACACTATACTATAATATTGCGTTGAGTGGGCCGGGTATGAAACCATTTGGAGTGTTTCCATTAATATGCGTGTCTTTAACTCTATCGATTGGTTATATACTCCCCAAATATCATCAGTTAGATAAACTGACAGTCTTGTTTATCAAGATGTTGTTCATGTCTCAAATATCATGGTATTTATTCTACATTATCCCGGTATTTTCAGGTCGCATCAGTCAGTTATTTCTATTTTCAATAATTTTTTTATTGCCAATTCTGTCAAAAATAACATTCAAATTTTATATATTAATTCCTGCTGCATTTAGCTTTTTGGGTTTTGCCGCATTTATGTATGCAGGGGGGCTTTTAAAGGATTATAATTTTTAAAGGCGATGGGGCTTATGAATATTAAAATAGTTGTTGTTATCTTCAATATAGAAATGAAGAATAGTCCAACTCTGTTATCTTTGGCTGAACAGAAAACACCTAGTTTTTCTCCTGCGGAATTGATAATTTATGATAATTCGTTTGCGTCTGTTTATGATTCTGAAATTATCAATATTCTAAAGAATGAGTTTGTAGTTTCTTATAAACATACGCCGCAGAATCTTACGTTGAGAGAAATATATAATCTTGAAATTAAAGAAATAAAAGAAAGTGATTATATATTGTTTCTTGACGATGATACAGATTTACCTGCTAATTATCTGTTGACCTCATACTCATACATAAATAGCCATCCAGAAGTAAATTTATTCTCACCACTGATATATGTCCATGATAAGTTATATAGTCCGCATAGAAGCTACTCGTACTTTAATATGCCATTAACGAATGTGACTGTGGGGGTAGTCAGTACAAAGAATAGATCTGTGATAAACAGTGGTATAATTGTTGCCGGGAGATACTTTATAAAATCAGGATTTCTATACCCTGATTTTGTTGATTTCTATGGTACGGATAGAGTTTTTTTTGACCACTATGCTTCTTTACATGAAGACTATTGCGTAATGAACATACCTGTACAGCATGATGTGAGTAACCATCCTCAAAATAGTTGTAGTGAGGATTATTCCAGAGTATTAAATAGAGTGAATTATTTTTGGATAAGATATTTATCCTATCAGAATAAATCAGCCTTTTCATATAAGTTATTTATGTTACTTTATGCTTTTAAAATCTCTCTTCAACGAAGAAATACTATTTTTTTAAAATCGGCTATTAAATTAGGTTTTTCAAATGAAAGATGAAAAGTATCGTATATTTCCATTTTATTTTCCCCAGTTTTATTCGACGCTTGAAAATAATAAATGGTGGGGAGAGGGATTTACCGACTGGGAGCTAGTAAAGGTTGCTAAAGCTGTTGATTCAGAGCAGGTTCAGCCACGATTGCCAGTAAATGGTTTTTATGACCAATCGTCTCCAGATGTAATTGCTTCTCAGGCTACATTAGCCAAAAAATATGGGATTTCAGGATTTAATTTCTATCATTACTGGTTTGATGGCAAAGTCCTTTTGGATGCACCAATTAATAACCTATATCATAACAAAAATATTGATATTGAATATTTCTTTACTTGGGCTAATGAGACATGGACAAGACAATGGATTGGTAAACCTAATGATATACTTATTGAGCAGGAGCATAAGCCTGATGAGCATATATGGGAAAGTCACTATAAATATCTGAGAATGTTTTTCTTTGACTCAAGATATGTAAAAATAAATAATAAGCCCATGCTTTGTATTTATAGAGCTGAATTAATTAATAAGTTGGATAAGTGGGTGGAATTCATAAATAAAAAAGCAAGACTTGATGGTTTTTCTGGGATCCATCTTGTTGCACTACGAGCTTATGAAATATCTGATGCTGGAAGCATATATAAAAACTTTGACATGATTGTTAACTTTCAGCCGCGATTTTCTATTAATAGTAAACTCAAAAAAACATCTAATTATATGAAGTTTATAGAGAGAATTCTCAGAAGATGCCCAGAAAGCATTCAGTTGAAGATAGCTCGTCTACATAGTAAGAAGTCATACAAAAAGTTTAATTATAATGATTATATCTTATCCATGAAGGACGATGCTGTAACCTTTAATAATAAGCCTATATATCCTGTAGTATTTCCCGATTGGGATAATGCACCACGCTATAAAGAAAGAGCAACTTTTTTTTCGGGAGTTTCTATTGAGCTGTTTAAAAAGGCATTGGATGTTGCAAAGGAAAAAGTTGCCACCCATGAACACAGATTTATTTTTATTAATGCATGGAATGAGTGGTCGGAGAGTGCATATCTAGAGGCCGACACTAAAAATGGCTATCAGAAATTAGATGTTGTTCGTGAAGCTTTTAAAGTAAATGAAAGTAACTAATAATGCATAAACATAAAGTGGCAATTTTACTCTCGGCCTATAACGGTGAGCAGTGGATTGAAGAGCAACTGAGATCTATAATAGAGCAAAACAATATTTCTCTTGATATTTATATAAGTATAGATGAGTCAACTGATAGAACGCTTGATATCTGTCAAGCATATGCAACAAAAAATAATAACATAACGATATTACCATATGGTTTTAAATTCGGTGGTGCGGGGAAAAATTTCTTTAGATTACTAGCTGATACCGATTTGACTGGCTATGATTATATAGCTTTCAGCGATCAAGATGATATTTGGCATGAAGATAAATTGGCTAAGGCCATCAACCAATTACAAAAATATGACTGTTATTCTTCCAATGTCATCGCTTTTTGGGAAGATGGCAAAGAGACATTAATCGATAAAGCGCAGCCGCAACGTGAGTGTGATTTTTTATTTGAAGCTGCTGGACCTGGTTGCACCTATGTATTTAAGAGGGAAGTAGCCATCGCATTTAAAACTTGGTTACTTGAATGCTATGAACAAATAAGTGAAGATATTGCGCTGCACGACTGGCTGCTTTATGCTTTTTCCCGTAGCCGTGGGTATCGTTGGTTTATCGATCCTGAGCCTATGATGCTCTATCGGCAACATGCGAATAACCAAGTCGGCACTAATAATAGCTTTGCTGCAGCTAAAAAACGACTGAAATTGATAAGTAGTAAATGGTATAGAAATCAAGTCCTCAGTATTTCTGAGTATTTAGGCTTGCGTGAAATGCCAATTTTAAAACTCGGGTTAAATAATGGATATAAAGGCAATATTTATTTGTTGATTCGTGTGGGTCAGTTAAGGCGCAGGTTGAGAGATAGATTAGCATTAGCATTTTTCTTATTTTTTAATTTATTTTAGTTTTTAATCATCTTGTTTTAATTGTTCACCAGCATCCCATAGAAATTTTCCTCGATGATGATGTATCACTAATTATGATGGCTTTCAGGCGGCGTTATTGCCACAAATAGATGCGGTTTGAATGGAGCTAACTGAGGAGGCAGTGACCCGATCACCATTATCCGCTTCAAGTCAGTATTTATGGGCGAGGCGCTTCACCCCATCATCAACTGGTCTTAATACAACAAACCTCTGATTTCTCGTGGCTTTCTCACCTTCTGGGTTGATGCCAACGCCATGAACAACTGGTTCCACCAGGACCATCACGGGCGACGGGGACCTAGTCAGTTCTACACCGACCAGACCATCTGTACCTTCCTGATGCTCAAGGGGATTTTCAGCCTCACTCTGCGAGCCACTCCGTGGTTATTCGACTCCCTGTTCGAGCTGATGAATATGCTGCGGTGTGCCCAAAATTACAGCTGTGTCAGCAAGTGCGTCCACACCGTATCGGCAGCCCCGAAAGGTGATCCTTACTGACCTGGTTATCGACTCGATCGGCCTGAAGGTATTTGGAGAGAGCGAATGTAAAGTCAGAAAACATGGCGCCGAAAAGCGGCGGGTCTGGCACAAGTTGTATCTGGCGGTAGACCCGGCAACTCACGATATCGTGGCGGCGGAAGTGTCGCTGGAAAATGTCCATGATACTGAGGTGCTGCCGACATTAACCCACTGCGATGCAAGCTGGGCCGTGTGTATACGGATGGTGCCTATGACAGCAAAGCCAGCCATCGGCTGATAGCGCGCAAAGGAGCGACAGCCTCTATCCCGCCTCGCAAGAACGCGGGGTTATGGAAAAAGGGACACCCGAGAAATGAGGCTGTACTGGTGATGTGCAAGGACTAGGGCTGGCGCACTGGGAGAAGATATCGGTGTATCACAGTCGCTCGCTAGCGGAGACGGCGATGTATAGATTCAAGCAGTTGATGATGGGTAAAAATCAGTCTTCTAAAATACAACGGTCAGGTGGGGTAAGTAATGGCATATGTGAGTGCGATAAACAAACTGAATACCCTTGGTCTGCCTGTAGCCCAAAGAGTAGCTGTCATTTGGGGCCAGGATAGTTGCGGTGTAATGGCTGATTTAGGCAATAAAGTCCTTTCAGGCATAAAAAATATGGAAAGGGGAATATCAACAGTACTGCCAATGTAAATAGGCAGTAATACTTGTGTTTTTATTGATCAGGTTATAGTCACCACTTCACTTAATAGGAGTGGTGGCGGAACTTAAATAATATCTTTTCATATTTGGAGCCGGGAATGGAGTATATTTTATTCTTTGTTTTCTCTTTCGCTATCCTTTTCTTTTTTAGAAAATTGGCAAAAAAAATAAATTTGGTGGACCGCCCTAATGAACGTAAAGTACATCAGGGACTTGTACCTTTGGTGGGGGGGATTTCAATCTATTTTACGCTGATGTTGGCGCTATGGCTTAAACCTGAGTTACTTATTAATTCGGATATCTATGTACTTTGTGCCTCCGTCTTGGTGATGATGGGGGCAATCGATGATAAATATGATGTTGATTACCGCGTCAGGTTAGTGGTGCAGATCCTGATCTCTTGTGCGATGATTTTCGCCGCTGGGCTTTCTTTAAAGAGCTTGGGTCATATTTTCTTCGGCTACGAAGTCGATTTGGGCCCGCTTGGATATATTGTTACCATATTTGCTGTTCTTGGCGCTATTAATGCCTTTAATATGGTGGATGGTATCGATGGTTTATTGGGTGGGCTCACTATGGTGACCTTCGGGGCACTCTCATATATCCACTACGCCGATGGGCAACTGCCGTTGGCCCGTTTCTGCCTGATGATGATGATCGTGGTGGTGCCCTATATCTGCCTGAATCTGGGGTTCCCCTTTGGGGGGCGCAAAAAGGTCTTTATGGGGGACGCGGGTAGTATGTTGATCGGCTTTACCGTAATCTGGGTATTGTTGCAGGGCACTCAGGGGCCAAAGGCACAAATGAACCCGGTCACAGCACTCTGGTTAATTGCCATTCCGCTGATGGATATGATCTGCATCATGGTACGGCGTATTCGTAAAGGCGTTTCGCCATTCAGACCGGATCGCGAGCATCTGCATCATATCTGCCTGCGGGCTGGACTTTCATCCCATCAAGCCTTGGTGGTGATTTGCGGTACTGCGGCCCTGCTGGCTGTTGTGGGCATTGCACTCGAATATGGCTCAGTGCCGGAGTGGGTCAGCTTGTTGTTATTTTCTCTGGTGTTTGTTCTCTATTATCAGTTGCTTAACAATATCTGGCGTATTCTCGCCAAGATTAAGCCAAAAACTGCCTGTGAGCCTAATTAAATTGGGCAGTTCCAGTGCTGGCGATTGAAAATATACCCCTGATATTGTCTGATAAAGCTTGCCGGGCACCTTTATTACTTCTCTGAATCGACTAGGATACGAATGTCATTATGACTAACAAAGAAATAACCCCAAGATCTGACTCTCATCTGCCACAAGGCTGGCAAGCTGCTTCTGATGAGATCGATCTGCGTGAGCTGATCCTGGTGTTATGGCGCCAGAAGATCCTGATCCTGCTGGTCACAGGCGTGTTTGCCGCAGCAGGTATTGCCTACGCCCTGTTGGCACCCCAGGTCTGGATCAGCCAAGCCGAGATCAAGCAGCCCACCCTCAAGGAGGTGGAATCACTCGAGCTCAATATCAACCAGCTGATCAACGCTAAGATCCCGGCCTCAGCCTTTGTCTCCTTCAACAAGAAGGCGCTTTACGGTGATTTTATAAACAACTTCAATAGCTTCAATAACAAGCGTCAGTTCCTGATGGAGCAAGGCTATCTGGATGCCGAGGCCGCGCAGTCTGGAATCACTGACCCGAAAGGCAAGCGGCTGCTGCTCAAAAAAATGGCAGAGGGGATCAGCGCCAAGGCCCCGGACAAATTGCGTGAAGATGTCATCCTCTCCTTTGCCGCAGACACGGCGACCGAGGCGAAGCAGCGTCTGGAGCAATATATCGATTTCATCCAGCAGCAGGAGTCGATGGCCAAGGGCAAGGAGCTCAACACCATCTGGCAGAACCGGATCAAGACGCTGCAGACCCAGTTCGAAAGTGCCAAAATCGATACCCTCAAGCAGTTGCAAGACGACATATTGCGTACCGAATACAGCCTGCGTATCACTAAGGCGGCCGGGATCGAGGCACCGGTGCAGAACCTGCAAGATCAGGGCAGCTTGGCCATTGACCTCGGAGCCCGCGCCTTGGCCGAAAAGCTCAAGATCCTCAAGGAGATCAAGAACCCCGAGTTCATGAATCCGGGGATTGGAGCGCTGCGTCTGCAACTGAACAGCCTCCAGGCCATCAAGATCGAGGCACTGCCATTCCAGTCTTTCGCCTACCTAGCCTCGCCGAGTGAACCATTGAGCCGCGACAAACCCAAGCGCCCCTTGATCGTGGTATTGGCTACCCTGCTTGGCGGCATGCTGGGAGTGGGCATAGTGCTGGTGCGTCATGCGTTTCGCAGGCCAGAGTCGGTATGATGGCGATGAAGTAAACAAAGGGGGGGGCGGTTGCCCCCTTTTGCGTATGGGATGTTTGGTGATGACACCATGGTAATGACACGGCAGGGATCAGGGACGATGAGGACAACAACAGGGATCTTTGGCTTGCTCAGCATTCTTTATTGGCTGCTGGGTATGCACTTTTTCATGCACAACCCGGGCGGGGCCGGTCTCTATCTGCCCTTCAACGCCTGGGGCTGGATCTTCGCGAGCCTGGTCATGGCCCTGGGGCTGTGGCAGGTCACTCTCAGCCAGCGGCTGAGGGTCTCGCCACTGCTGACGGTCCTGTGGTTAGGCGGCTTACTGATGTTACTGCCCATGGCCTATCCGGGCTTCGAGCTCAGGGACTATGCCATCCCCCGCTTGTTGGGGCTGTTTGCCGGTCTGCTGTTTCTCGCCTGCCTATACCAGTGGCAACTGGAGCGCCAGATACGGGATCGGTTGCTTTACCTGCTGCTGGGGGCGGTGGCCATCGAGGCGTTGCTCGGCCTGGTGCAGTACTACCTGCTGGTGCCGGGCAACTGGATAGGCTATGACACCCGGGCCAATCGCCCTTACGGCATCTTCCAACAACCCAATGTGATGGCGAGCTTCATGGCGACCGGTTTGTCGCTGGCTATCTGGCTTCAGATGCGAGGACACGCCAATCCCTGGCTCAAGGGACTGCGTCATGGCGTGATCCTGGCAACATCCTTGCTGCTGGTGGTACTGCAGTCCCGGGTGGGTCAGCTGGGAGGCGCCTTGGCCCTGATCCTGTTGCTGCCACAGTTGAATCGCGAGCGGCAGCTGGGCCGGGTGCTGGGGCTGGTTGCGCTGGGCATAACGCTCGGGCTGGCATCCCAGTTCTGGATGGCGGGGGTCAGGCGGGGGCTTGAGATGTATCAGTCCGGCGGTATGAGATCCATCTACTGGCCCTATGCCGCCAAGCTGATCGCCGAAGCGCCCTGGACCGGCTGGGGCTATGGTAGTTTCGAGTCGGTATTCCTCCAGCACTACATGGCCGACAAGGCCCTCAATCCCGCCATGGTGCAGATCGAATACAACCTGGATCACCCTCACAACGAATTCCTCTACTGGGCGGTGGAGGGCGGCCTGGCTCCCATGCTCGGCATGGCGCTGATGGGGGGGGGCTTGCTGTGGCGACTGGGTCGAGCCGGTTGGGTCAAGGGGTCGGCGCTGCTGGCGTTGGTGCTCCCCATACTGCTGCACACCCAGACCGAATATCCCTTCTATCACGCCATTGTCCTGTGGTGGGCGCTGCTGCTGCTCATTCATGTGCTGGATGCGGAGGTGGAAGAGCAGGCCCATGCCAACTGGCGGGAGTATGTCTGTCGTCCCTGGCTGCTGCTGCGCTTCGCGGCCATAGCCATCCCCCTCATTGTCGTGCCCTTTATGCTGACGGCCCTGCATACCGCCTGGGTGGTGACCAAGTATGAACGGGGAGGGTACAAGCAGCCGGCGCTGCTGCTCGACATCGTCAATCCCCTGGCCTGGTTGACTCGGGTGGAGTTTGATGTCAACGCGGTGCGCCTGATGGTGGGTTTGCAGGCCAACAACAAGGCGGAGCTGGAAGCCTATCTCGACTGGGGGCAGGCGTTCGTGCGCCATACCCCCAGGGCCAACATCTACGCCAACATGGTGATCGCCCTCAATGCGCTGGGGCGGGCCGAAGAGGCCGACCGTCTGCGGGCCGATGCGTTGGTGCTCTATCCCGGTGAGCCCTTGCTCACCGGCTCGGCGGCCAAGTCGGTCGCCGCGACCCTGGAGCCCAAACCCTCCTCATGAGCGGGCCGGGCACCACTGTTCCTGACTCCATCACGGCCGCCTCGCGGCCGTGATCATTTCCATCCCAGGCAAGCTCACAGTCAGGATTGGCGGTGTAGTCTCCCGAATGGAGATGGCGGGCCGCGCAAGCGCGGTGCTGGCGCCATCGAGTCTCAGTCGTCATCGGAGTCGACATCGTGAAGAAGATTGCATCCATGGTTACCAGCCTGCTCATCCTGATGGGCACACCGGCCCTCGCGGGCACCAGCGCCCAGGTGGAATATGGCACAGTGCAAGAGAGCCACATCCTGACCCAGGAGGCGGCGCCTCAGCAGGGTGGAGCACGGCCACTGCGCACCATAGGTGCCGCCGCTCTGGGGGCTGCCGTCGGCAGCCAGTTTGGCGGTGGTTCGGGCCAGACAGTCGCGACTACTGTGGGGGCCGTGGCGGGGGCCGAGGCCTCCCGTCGCCGCCAGGGCAACCAGCAGAGTGTGCAGGGCAAGCAGATGGTCGAGCTGTTGATCAAGACCGAGGCGGGAAAACTGCTCAACGTGAAGCAGGATCAGGATCAGGATCCCGCGCTCACGTTCAACAAGGGGGACAAGGTTCGCATCCTGACGACGGGAACGGATACCCGGGTCGACAAGTCCGTCTAGGGGCACAGCCTGGTGGCGGTATGATGCCAGGGCGAGCCCCCTTGCCGCGGCCGGATTGTACGATGTTTCATCAAGGGTTTCCTCGGCTCGCAAAAATGCGGTTCAGTACTGGACGGCGAGATCGCCTTGGCTAAGATAACCGTCTTAACGTCTTGTTTGGCAAGGGAGTATGAAATGGAGATAGTACTAGGCCCATTAGAGGCTCGCGTGATCGGCTGTCTGATAGAGAAAGAGATCTGCACGCCGGATCAGTACCCTCTCTCTCTCAATGCGCTGGTCAACGCCTGCAATCAGAAGAGCAATCGCGAACCCGTGCTCGAGCTCGCCGAGCTGGACATTCGCGCCGTCATCGACGAGTTGATCCGCCGCCGCCTGGTGGTCAACACCGCCGGTTTCAATGCCCGGGTGCCTCGCTATCAGCACCGTTTCTGCAACACCGAGTTCGGTGAACTGAAGTTCAGTGCCCAAGAACTTGGCATCATCTGCGAGCTCTTGCTGCGTGGCCCCCAGACTCCGGGTGAGCTGCGCTCGCGCACCAACCGGCTGTGCAGCTTCGACGATGTGACCCAGGTGGATGCGGTGCTGGCCGGGCTGGTCGAGCGGGGGCCCTATGTGGTCAAGTTGCCCCGGGAGCCGGGCAAGCGGGAATCACGCTATGCCCACCTGTTTGGCGGCGAAATCGATCTGGAAGCCTTGGCCGAGGCCGCTCCCGCCAGCAGCTATGGCTCTCCTGCCACCGATCGCCTGAGCCAGCTGGAAGAGGAAGTTGAGCGCCTCAAGTCGCAGTTGCAGACCCTGGAAGCCCGTCTGGCGCACCTGGAAGGCTGAATCCGGTGAGTTTGCTTACCCCATCAAGAGGCGCTGCGGCGCCTTTTTTCATGCCCTGCTGGCCGCCCGCAGAAGAGGGTCTGCCCGGCCCCTGTCCCCACTTTTATGAGCCTGACCGCTTTTTTTGTACTAATTCGCGGTTAAGGGTCGAGCCGCCGCCGCTTTCCCGTTAAAATTCCGCCTTTGCACCTGCCCGCGAGTTCTGATGTCAGCCTTCACCCTCTCTTCGGATTGCCATGCCCTGCTCAGCGAGCTGCAACTGCAGCGCGCCGCCAGTACCCGTTATTTGCAAGACACGCTGTATGCGCAGCGCTCGCCCGGGCAGGCGCTGACGGAGCGGCTTAACCAGTTGCAGCAGCAAGGGCTGATACGGCTGCGCACCGAGCAGCAGTGGAGTCTGACGGCGGAGGGCACCCTGACCCTGATCCTGGCGGTGCGATCAGGGGCCTGCCCCATGCCGGACTGGACGCGGGTCCCCTCGGTCACCGGTCAGGAGATGGCACAAGGGGTGGTGCGCGAACTCTGTCTGGGGGCGGCGGGGCAGATCCCCGCCTACTACCAGAGTGCGGATCTCTTGAGCCTGCTCGACCAGCCCGATGCCCACCTCCTGCTGCCTGGCTCAAGCCCTGCCTGGCAACAGCTGCTGCTGGAACATTTCGCCCTGCAGACCCTGCTCGATGCCGAGCCTGAGGCGCGCTGGCCGTTGGCGTCCGTGACCGCGGCCTGCGCCCCCGCGCTGGCAAGCCACCTCGAGGCGCTGGCCAACGAGTGGGACTGGCTCTGCGGCCCGCTGGCTGGCGAGGTGACCACTCACTGGCTAGCTCTGCAACAGTTGGCCGAGCAGAGTGATGAACAACCTCTGGCGGAGCGGCTGCTTGCCGCGTTGGGGCAGGCGCCAGCGGCGCACGAGCCCTGGCCCAGGATGTTCAGCGCCCTGCTCTGGCTTGGCTGGCTGCAGCAGGCCGATCCCGTGCTCGCCAGCGAGCAGCGCAAGAAGTGGCAGCGCAGCCTTGGCAACCATTTCCCCCTGCTTTCGGATTTGCTGGGACAGTGGGCCGGTGATCGTCACGGTCAGGCGATAGGCCTGTTCGATACCCTGCAACTGCCGCTGGAGGAGCTCCACTGGGGCTACCTCTGGCTGGATCTCTGCGCCCTCGCACGCCACGGCGAGCAGAGCCCCCAGGTGGCCATACTGCACAAGTGGGATCTCTCCCACGTGCTGGAGGCCGAGCCCCGTCATCGCCTGATGGCTTTCTGTCAGGATCTGCTGCGCCTCTTGCTGGGGGAGGGGGCCGAGCGTCCCCCGTTGCAGCAACTGCGTGCCGCTCCGGCTCTCGATGCGACCAGCGACGCCGAGGATGAGGACAAGACCCCCGCCTCGGCCAGTTGGCTCAACTGGTTGCAGGGGCTGGGGCGCTCCAGCGGCGTGCGCAAGGCGCAGGAGCGGCTGGTATGGCTGCTCCATGCCGAAGGGCCCGAGCTCGAGTGCAAGATCCAGAAGCAGAGCACCAAGGGGGAGTGGACCGCCGGGCGCCGGGTCGATCCTGCCCTGCTCTCCACCCAGTATGCCTCCCTGCTCGACGAGGCGGACTGGACGCTGGTGCGCACCCTGCCACGGGGCATGAGCAAGCTGCCGCGGGAGGCCTGGGCCCCCCTGGCCAGCCATCCGCGCCTGTTCAACGCCAAGGGACAGAAACTGCAACTGGCTATCAGTGCCCCCTTGTTGCAAATCGTCGCCACCGAGCAGGGCATGAGCGCCGTCTTGAGCCCGGCCGCCGCGGCGCGCGGGGCGCACATCGTACCCCTGGCCCAGGATCTGTGGCAGCTCATCCTGACCCCTCAGGCGCTGCTGGACAGACTGCCAGCGCTGGAATCCATACCGCTGCTGCCAGCGGACGGGCTCGCCGAGCTGCAACGCACCCTGGACGCCATTCCCGAGCAGCCCTGGCACAGCCAGGTCGAGGGGCTCAGTGGCAATGCCGAGCTGACCCCCTGGCCCGGAGTGCCTTCGGTCCAGCTGGACTGGCAGGATGGTCAGCTGGTGGTCCAGCTGGTGACCCGGGAGGGGGAGTTGCCGCCGTTGCCGCTCGGCAAGGGGGAGGCCATAGTGCGCCAGGGGGTCAGAGACTATCACTACTGGCAACGGGATCTGGCCGCCGAGAAGGCCGAGGCCCAGTTGCTGCGCAACCAGTTGCCCATCGGCCTGCCGGGCAACGAATGGAAGCTGGATGGTGAGCAGGCACTGACCCTGGTCAATGCGCTGCCCGAGCTAGTGGACGCCGGAGTGGTCGTTCACTGGCATCAGGACAGCGCCCGTCTCAAGAGCCTCGACGAGGCGGCCCTGAGCCTGCGCATCGAGCGTCGCCAGGACTGGTTCCAGGTGGAGGGCGCGCTGGCGCTGGACGAGCATCAGATCCTCGACTTGCGCCTCATCCTGCGCCAGCTGACCCCGGGTCAGCGCACCGTTCAGCTCGACGAGAAGACCAGTCTGATGCTGAGCGACAAGCTGGTGGAGCGCCTCACCATGCTGGGGGCCATGCTGGACACCGAGCAGCGCATCAACAACAAGCTGGCCTACCCATTGGCCCGCCTGCTGTCGGCGGTGACCACAGCCGGGGATGATGCCTGGCACTCACTGCAGCAGGAGTGGCAGCAGGAGGTGGAGTGTGCCCCCGAGCTCTTGACGGCGCTGCGGGACTATCAGAAGGAGGGGGTACGCTGGATGGCGACCCTGGCCCACCATGGCTTCGGTGCCTGTCTCGCCGATGACATGGGCCTTGGCAAGACGCTGCAGGCGCTCATGGTGCTGCGCATGCGCCAGCACCTCGGCCCCGCCCTGGTGGTGGTGCCCAAGTCCGTGGTCACCAACTGGCAGGAGGAGGTGACGCGGTTTGCCCCCGAGCTGGAGGTGGTGGTGTTCGAGAACCCCGCCGAGCGGGAGACCCTGATCCAGGAGGCCAGGGCGGGCCAGATCATCCTGGTCAACTACGGCATGCTCGGCAGCCTGGCCCAGTCCCTGAAGTCCCGCCGCTGGGCGAGCATGGTGCTGGACGAGGCGCAGCAGATCAAGAATGCCGGCACCCAGCGGGCCAAGCTGCTGTTCCAGCTCGAAGGGGATTTTCGCCTGGCCCTCTCCGGCACCCCCATCGAGAACCACCTGGGGGAGCTGTGGAGCCTGTTCACCTTCATCAACCCGGGCCTGCTCGGCAGCCTCGGCGAGTTCAAGCGCCGCTTCGGCAAGGCGGTGAAGGATCCTCAGCACATGGCGCTGTTGCGGGCGGTGATCAGCCCCTTCATCCTGCGACGCCTCAAGCAGCAGGTGCTGACCGAGCTGCCGGACAAGACCGAGATCATCCACCACATCAGCCTCTCCCCCGAGGAGCGTCAGCTCTATGAGGCGACCCGGCGCGAGGTGGTGCAGCAGGTGCAAAGCGCCGATGGTCGTGCCCTGATGCACGTGCTGAGCGGCCTGACCCGCCTGCGGCGGCTCTGCTGCTCCCCCAAGCTGGTGATGCCGGAGTGGTCCCAGACCAGCAGCAAGCTTGACGAGGCCATGGCGCTGCTGGACGAAGCCATCGATGGCGGGCACCGGGTGCTGGTGTTCAGCCAGTTTGTCGATCTGCTGAGCCTGCTGCGGGCCCGCATCGAGCAGCGGCAATGGGACTACTGCTACCTGGACGGGGGCTGCTCCGCCAAGTCCCGTCAGGAGTCCATACTGCGGTTCCGTCACGACCCTGTTCCCCTGTTCCTCATCAGCCTCAAGGCGGGGGGCACGGGTCTCAACCTGACCCAGGCCGATACCGTGTTGCACCTGGATCCCTGGTGGAACCCGGCGGTGGAGGATCAGGCGAGCGATCGGGCCCATCGCATGGGGCAGACCCAGCCGGTGACCGTCTATCGACTGGTGTGTGAGCAGACGGTGGAAGAGAAGATAGTGGCGCTGCACGACGAGAAGCGGGCCCTGGCCGATGGCCTCTTGAGCGGCCAGTCCGAGGTGCGCGGCCTGGATGTGGAGAGCTTGCGCGCCCTGCTGATGAGCTAGGAGCTGTGCTGGTTGCCTGTGTGCGAGAGGGGGATGGTCCTGGTGGCCATCCCCCTCTCTGTTTCAGGGACTCATGGCTCTGGCCAGGAGGCGCTAGCCCTGATAACGGTAGAGGTGCAGCCGCTCTATGATGGCTTCGCCGCCAATCTTGCGATCCCGCCGCGCCTGGCGCAGCTTGGGCGGATAGTGGCCCAGATGGGTGACGGCGGGTTGGGTATCCGAGCAAAGCAGCAGGGGCAGGCTCGCCTTGAGCTGCTGCTTGCGCGGCGCCCTGTCCTGCCAGAGCAGGTTGATCATGGGATGGGTCTTGACCGGCCGGCGGATCCGCAGCTGCACATCCGCAGGTAGGCGGCGGATGTCATACACCTCCTGATCCACCATCTTGCTCCACTCCTCGTTGCTGGAGAGTGCCGGCACATAGCGGCGGCTGCGCTCCAGCATTTCCAGCACCTGCTCGCGGCTGAGGCGGCTGATGCTCTGCTTGTCGGCCCAGGTGAAGCCGAGGGAATGCAGCTCTCCGGTGAGCAGAGTGAGCTTGCGATAGACCTGCAGGGTGATGACCCCGGGTAGAGCGCTGTGCACCAGTTCGAACTTCTCGTCCCGCCCGCCGGCGGCCTGTACCAGGGCCTTGAAGGCGAGCTTGTGGCCGTTGATCTCGTCGAGCAGCGGCTGCAACAGGGAGGCGCAGGCGGCGGGGAAGCGCAACCAGCCAGGCAGCCGGTGAGTCGCCTTGGTGGAGCAGCCTGGGCGGGCGCTGTGATCCTGATAGGCGGTCAGGGTGGCGGCCAGCGCCGCCTCGCCCGAGAGATAGCCCACTTCGATGGCCTCGATGGGATCGTGCTCTTCCCCTTGTGGCACGGCGGGCAGGGGATAGACATGGGCCTCCAGCAACTCGAGCTGGCCGAGCTGTCTGGCGAGACGGGCAAGGGCGTCTTCCAGCGCGTCCATCTGTTGACGCAGGGCGGCGGTGGGGGTAAAGGTGTCCATCGGCATATCCTGTCTGTTCCCCCAATCCGTCACCCGAAAGGTGGAGATCTGGGAGCATGATTGAACTACTGTATAAATAACCATACCAGTATGACGGGAAGGCGCCAAGTGCCGCCTTTCAAGCGCCGTCCGGAGGCGGCAGCCCTGGTCGCCTTCCGAGGGTTGCCTGTCTGTATCATCCTGTTAAATAACGATCTTTAAGTGATCCAATGATTAACAATTGGCGCCTGGGCCGAGGTAGCCACGCCCTGTCTGGCACTCGGGCTCTGCATAGCTAATGTGGGAAACTGCATACTTAGAAGCAGATGATGCAGGAGAAAATGCTGTTGGGCAGAGGGAGGGAATGTCTGGTTAATATTTTACATATAAATCAACGCTTTGTGTTTCACCCCATGGCGAGATTAGCCATTACTTTTACTAATCCCATGTATCAAAATTCGTCAATTGAGGCACCTCCTCGCCCTGACTAAGCTTTGCGCATCAAATCCGAGCCTTGCGCAGAACTAGAGAGAGGAGCCATATCATGGCCAACATGACTTATACCGAAGCCGGTTACCAGCATTCCAGCGAATCGAATCTGGTTGCTCGCGTCAAGATGACCGTCCTGACCTGGCTGGAACGCAGCCGCAGTCGTCGCCAGCTCTCCGAGCTGCCCGCCTACCTGCTCAAGGACATCGGTCTGAACGAAGCCGACCGCTATCAAGAGACCACCAAGCCATTTTGGCGTGGTTGATCAGCCGGGCATGGATGCCTCGTTTTCTTGCTGATCTGAACTACTCTGCCTGATGCTCTTCGCCCCCAGACGGGCCTGATTTTTCCCCTGTTGCCGTTTCCTGTTTTCCCCCTTGTCTGTTTTTCCTTCTGTTTGCCCCCTGCGGCATGATTTGTCATCATCCCTCGCCAACTTTGTATCCTTACTGTTTGAATTTGTTTAAAAACTGATTTTAAGCCCGGCTGCCTTGCGTATAATCCGGCCATAGCATTCCAGACAAGAGGGTGAGATGGATGATTCCCCAGCATGACTTTTTGGCTCTGACCCGCCGCCACGAGTGGCAGCTCGATCCTTTTGCCTTCGACCTGGCCAACGGCACCCGGGTGAGTGTGTGGGACACTGGCGTACTCTGCCTGGAACCCACAGGGACGTCGCCTGGCGGGCGCAAGGACATAGTGCTCTCCTGCGGCATTCATGGTAACGAGACAGCCCCCATCGAGATCTGCAACCAGTTGCTGACCCGGCTGCTCAGCGGGGAGATCCAGGCCTGCCACCGGGTGCTGTTCCTCTTTGGCAACCCCGCCGCCATGAACCAGGGGGTGCGAGAGGTGGAAGAGAACATGAATCGGCTCTTCTCGGGCGCTCACAGCAAGGGGGAGGGGCTGTGCAACAGGGAGCGCATTCGCGCCATGCGTCTGGAGCAGTATGTGAGCCGCTTCTTTGCCGACCCCGCCAGGCCCCGTTATCACTACGATCTGCACACCGCCATTCGCGGCTCCCGCCACGAGAAGTTTGCCGTCTATCCCTTCCCCCACGAGCGGCCGCACTGCAAGGAGCAGGTGCAGTTCCTCGGGGCTTGCGGGGTGCGCACCATACTGCTCTCGAGCGGCCCGACCACCACCTTCAGCTATTACAGCTCGCACCAGCATGGCGCCCATGCCTTCACGGTGGAGCTCGGCAAGGTGCGCCCCTTTGGCGAGAACGACATGACCCGCTTCATCGAAGTGCGTCAGGCGTTGCAGGAGCTGGTGACCCGGGATGAGGTGATGCTAGAGCCCTGGCGGGCGGATGACTTCACGATTTTTGCCATCGATAGGGTGATCAACAAGCAAACGGCCGAGTTTCGTTTCCTGTTTGCCAGCGACGTGGACAATTTCACCGAATTTCCCCAGGGGTTTGTGCTGGCGGAAGACGGAGATCGGCAATACAGGGTAGAGAAACCGCGGGAAGCGGTGGTCTTCCCCAACGCCAACGTGGCCATCGGCCAACGTACCATGCTGCTGGTGGTGCCGACCCGTTTGTGGGAGTGATCTGAGCCCATTTTTTCACGCCAATCCTGCGCCCTTGGCGGCGTGCCAAATACAGGCGTGATCCCGAACCCGCTTCGACAGGGAGCCCGAAAGGGCTCCCTTCTTCGTTTCTGCTCGCCGAAAATATCCTCTTCTTTCTGAAATTAAAGAAGTTTCTACTGGTCTTACCTGACTGAATCCCGTTGCCCTTTGCTTAACATATTATTTACATTCTAAGGGTCACCTCATGGTGGTGACGCTGACAACGGCAAGGAGCCAGTTATGACCCATGTCGACATCCCCTTCCTTCGTTACCTCGATGAGGAGGGGCGCCCGGTCGCGACACTACCGACCTGGCTGGACAAGGCGATGCTGCACACCTTCTACCGCAACATGGTGATGGTGCGCAGTTACGACAAGAAAGCGATAGCACTGCAGCGAACCGGCAAACTCGGCACCTTTCCCTCCCATCTGGGGGCAGAGGCGGTGGGGATTGGGGTCGGTCTCGCCATGCGGCCGGAGGATGTCTATGTGCCCTACTACCGGGACATGCCCACCCTCTATGTGCGGGGCGTGCCCATGGAGCAGAACCTGCAATATTGGGGCGGAGATGAAAGGGGCAGTGTCTTCTACAAGGCCGATGGCGAGTTGTCGGAAGATTTGCCCATCTGCGTCCCCATCGCCACCCAGATCACTCATGCCGCTGGCATAGCGGCCGCCTTCAAGCTGCGCAACCAGCCCAGGGTCGCCGTGGTGACCATAGGCGATGGCGGCACCTCCAAGGGTGATTTTTTCGAAGGGCTCAACTGCGCCGGTGTCTGGCACCTGCCCATGGTGATGATCATCAACAACAACCAGTGGGCCATCTCGGTGCCACGCAAGCTGCAGTCGAGCGCGCCTACCCTGGCCCAGAAGGGCATAGGGGCCGGAGTGCGCAGCCTGCAGGTCGATGGCAACGACGTGGTGGCCGTCTATGAGGCGACCCGCGCCGCCATCGAGCGGGCCCGCAGCGGCAAGGGGCCTACCCTGATCGAGGCGGTGAGCTATCGGTTGGGGGATCACACCACGGCCGATGATGCGACCCGCTATCGGGAAGCGGCCGAAGTGGAAGCTGCCTGGGCCAAGGAACCGGTCAAGCGGCTGCGCCAGTTCATGTTTGAGCAGGGCTGGTGGGACGAGCAGCAGGAGCAGGCATTGCTGGCCGAGGCGGCCCGCGAGGTCGAACGCGCAGTGGCCGTTTATGAAGGCACAACGGCGCAGGCGCCGGAAACCCTGCTCGATTATCAGTTTGCCGAGCTGCCGAGGGAGTATCGTGCCCAGCGTCAGCGCATCATCGCCAAGGGCATGCAGCAGCGCGGCGGGGAGACACACCATGAGTGACATGACACTGCTCGAAGCGGTCAATCTGGCATTGCACCATGAGATGGAGCACGACCCCGACGTGGTGGTGCTGGGTGAAGATGTGGGAGTCAACGGCGGGGTGTTTCGCGCCACCGTGGGCCTGCGCGACAAGTTCGGCTTCAAGCGGGTGATAGACACGCCGCTGGCGGAGGGGCTGATCGCCGGGGTGGCGGTCGGCATGGCGACCCAGGGGCTCAAACCCGTGGCCGAATTCCAGTTCCAGGGCTTCATTTTCCCCGGCATGGAGCAGATCATCTGCCAGGCGGCGCGCATGCGCAATCGCACCCGCGGCCGGCTCTCCTGCCCCATCGTCTACCGCTCCCCCTATGGTGCCGGAATCCATTCGCCCGAGCACCACAGCGAGAGCGTCGAAGCCCTGTTTGCCCATATTCCGGGTCTGAGGGTCGTCATCCCCTCCAGCCCGAGACGGGCATATGGCCTGTTGCTGTCGGCCATTCGCGACCCGGATCCCGTGATGTTCTTCGAGCCGGATCGCATCTATCGCTCCATGAAGTCGGACGTGGTGGATGACGGCGTTGGCCTGCCGCTGGATGTGTGTTTCACCCTGCGACCCGGACGGGATCTCACCGTGGTCGCGTGGGGGGCCTGCATCCAGGAGGTGATGCGAGCCGCCGCCTTGCTGGCGGAACAGGATATCCAATGCGAGGTGCTGGATCTTGCCACCATCAAGCCGCTGGACATGGAAAGCATCCTGACCTCGGTGCGCAAGACAGGGCGTCTGCTGGTGGTGCACGAGGCGTGCGGCAGCTTCGGGGTCGGTGCCGAAATCGTGGCACGGGTCACCGAGGAGGCGTTGATCTCCCTCAAGGCGCCGCCAAAGCGCCTCACCGGGGTGGATGCCGCCGTCCCCTACTACCGCAACGAGGAGTATTACCTCATCACCGAGCAGGATATCGCGGATGCGGCTCACCAACTGATGGAGAACAAGTGGCTATGACGTCTCTCAACTGTTGGCGCCAAGGCGCCCGAGCAAGGAAGAGCCATGAAGTCGGTCAATCTTTGGTGATGTTCCCGCGGATGGAGAACTGGTCATGAAATTTTTCAAATTACCGGATCTGGGTGAAGGATTGGCCGAGGCCGAGATCGTCGAATGGAAGGTCAGTGCCGGCGACACCGTGAGTGTCGATCAGGTTCTGCTGTCGGTGGAAACTGCCAAGGCGCTGGTGGATGTACCCTCGCCGGTGGCGGGGGTGATCGCCAGGTTGTGTGGTGCCGAGGGGGATATTCTTCACATCGGTGCCCCCCTGGTTGAGTTCGAAGGCGGCGAGGATGACGGCACCGTGGTGGGCAAGGTCAGCGCCCATCAGCACCACATCGAGGATCACTTCGTGGTGGGGACCATGGCGCCCGGTGGCACCCTGGTGCAGGCCATGCCGGCGGTGCGTCTGCTGGCGCAAAAGCTGGGGCTGGACATCGACAGGCTCAAGGGTACCGGCAGTGCTGGCATGGTGACCGAGCAAGACGTGCAGAGCGCCTTCGAAGCGCTGCAAAGCAGCGGCAACGAATTTCTCAAGGGGTCGCGCCGAGCCATGGCAAAGGCGATGGAGCACTCTCATCAGACGGTGGTGCCAGTCAGCATTACCGACGAGGTGGACTTGCGCCACTGGCGGGTAGACGAGGACGTAACTGTGCGCCTCATCAAGGCCATCGGGGTCGCCTGCCGTGCCGAACCCTCCATGAATGCCTGGTTTGACGGGGATACTCTGTCGAGGCGATTGTTCAGGGAAGTCAATGTGGCCATCGCCGTCGACTCCAAACACGGGCTCTATGTGCCGGTCATGGAGAATGTGGCCGAGCGGGAGAGGGCGGACATTCGGCACGGACTGGATAGGATGATCGCCGATGTGAAGGCGCGCGCCGTGCCGCGGGAGATGTTGCAGGGGGCGACCATCACTCTGACCAACTTCGGTGCTATCGCAGGCCGTTATGCCAGCCCTATCGTCACGCCACCCCAGGTGGCCATCATAGGGGCGGGTAAATTGTTCGAAAAAGTGGTCTTCATCCATGGGGAGGTGCGGCCGGTCCGGGCACTGCCCTTGTCGATGACTTTTGACCACAGAGCCTGTACCGGCGGGGAGGCTGCGCGCTTCCTCAAAGCCCTGGTTCAGGCACTGGAAGCGGCGGATGCGTAAGTGATTGCACCCTGCCCTTGGCGGGGTGCAAATTTGGTTGCGTAATCGACAAAGGCACGTATAATCTAAACCAGCTTGAAAGGGCGTTAGTTATGTCAATGAATATGATGTTTTGCATCTTTTCCTGTTGTTCATAAGTTAATCCCGTTTTTGAGCTTTACCCGCTGAAAAGCATAAGTAATTATTTTGAATACAGGTTAAAGATATGTCTAACATGATCACCGGTACCGTTAAGTTTTTCAACGAAACCAAAGGTTTTGGCTTCATCCAGCAAGAAAACGGCCCGGACGTTTTCGTTCACTTCAGCGCTATCAGCGGTAACGGCTTCCGTACCCTGGCTGAAGGTCAGCGCGTACAGTTCTCTGTGACCCAAGGTCAGAAAGGCCCGCAGGCTGAGAACGTAACTGCTCTGTAATTCTTACAGAATTTAAGAAAGCCGTGGTACCTCTGGTGCCACGGCTTTTTGTTTTATGGCATATTCATAAACCACCTTTGCCAATGACCATCATCATGCTCCCATCACTTTTGTTGACCGTGGTGCTTGCCAATACTCCCGTGCAGGATCCCGTGGCAAGCGAGGCTGTAACCGTGTGCCAGCAATTCGTGCAGGTCCGTTTGGGCAAGGCTGAGCAGCCCGAGGAGATCAAGGCACAGCCTGTCCCAAAGCGGGCGGGGGAGTGGCTGATCGATGGCAAGGTAAAAGGACCCGAAGGTCCTTTGTTGTTTGCTTGTCTGCTGCGGCAGGGAAAGCGCTGGGAATTGCTCAACTTCTCGCTCTGGGCGCCGCAGGAACTCAATTCGGCTTGAGTGCCACCAGCAGGTGTTGAAGATGCTCTAGCATGGTCATGCCGAAGGGGGTCAGATAGCCGCCATCGACGGCACTGATCATGCCTTGGCTGTGCAGGCGCTGCGCCGCCAGGCACAGCTCTTCAGACATGTCGCTGCGTAACTTGATCCCCAGACTCATGTTCGCCGGATCAAAGCATGCCAGTATTTTCAGCTCATTCACAAAATCGTCAGAAACCTGGTCGATCCCACTCATGGATGCACTCCTTACGCTAAAGATGTATGCAAACTAGCACTCCCGGTTTGACTTTAGTGGGCGCTGGCTCAAAGTATTGGGCTTTGTCTGGGCCGGCTGTGCCCGAACGCTGCTTTTTTGGTCGGATGCATCACGCCCCGGCTGGCTGGACGAGCAGAGTCCGCGTGCCGCTAAACATGGTAGAATGGTCTCTCTTTTGTCCTCCTGGCCAGGTATGAACCCAGGTCTTCCAGCTCAAGGCGCGTCTCATGATCACTGTCACTCTGGTATCTCTGCTGCACACCCTAGGTCCCCGCTTTCCTGTTTATACTCCGTCCTTGTTGCTCCCCCTGCTCGATGAGCATCAGGGGGATCTCTGGCTGCCTTCCATCAAGGGGGCGGATGTCGCCGCCCTGCGCCAGCATGCCAAAGGGGGTGGGGCCCAGATCCTGGCCCCTCTGGCGGCGGGGTGGTGCGATTTCGGGACCGGCGGCGAGGGGGAGACTCCCGAGCTGGATGCACTGGCAAGTTACGACGAAGAGATGCTGGACAACCTGCAGATGTACTGGCACAGCCCCGGCAAGATCAACAGCCCGATCACCGATAACCTGTTCGAGCTGCGCCGCGAGGTGGTGGATGAAGCCCATGGCACCAGGCTGGCGGCCGCCTGGGAACAGCAGCAACAGGCACGCTTCGAACAGATCATGCAAGGCGTGCAGGCCGGGCGGGATCAACTCTGTTTCGTCGAGGTGGAGGCCGCTTACTGGCTGCGCCAGCGTTTCTGCGAGACGGCGGAGATCACCCTGGTGACCCCGGCGCTGGGCTGAGATAGCCGAAACAAGAGCGACTGAGCACTCTTGCTGGACAAGGCGCCAGCAAGATGTGAACATGTCGCCCTTTATTGAATGAGAGACTTGACCAATGAGCTATGAACTTAGCGACACCGAGCGCAATGCCGCGCTGCAACTGAACGCCGACTACCGCTTTGATCACTTCATCAGCAAGCTGGTCGAGCACGAGGAGCTGTTTGTTCTGACCGACGAGCACGGCGTCATGATGCTGACCACCGAAGACGAAGACTGTATCCCTGTCTGGCCGCATCCGGAATACGCCAAGGCCTGGGCCGAAGGCGAGTGGGCAGATTGCAAGCCGCAGTCCATCACCCTCAAGGTGTGGCTGGATCGCTGGGTCGACGGCATGGAGCAGGACGAACTCTGCGTGGCCGTGTTCCCGACCCCGGAGCAGGAAGGCATAGTGCTGGATCCGGCCGACGTGGCCGACGCCATCGCGCAAAAGCAGGCCAAGCGCGGCTAAGTCCCGTCCAGGCGCTGCTGCCACAAAAAAAGACCCCGCCACAGTGCGGGGTCTTTTGTTTGCGCCGAGCCAGAGCGCGGAGCCGGCTCAGGGTTGTTGGTAGCGGGTGTCGATCACAGTGACGGGAGGGAAGGTTTTGCCCTGCTTGATGGCGGCTTTCGTCTCCGCTTTCCGCTGTTCGTCAATCCAGAGCAGGCCGCCGAAGCTGTAGCCCGAGTTGGCGCCATCCAGGGGCCAGTAGAGCAGATCGCTCTGGGGCGTTGCCGGTGTCTTGGGCAGTTTTATCCAGCGCCAGGCACCTGCCCGGGTATAGGGGACCTGATAGGCGGGGACGAAGCTGGCCAGCTCATAGAGCCGCTGCTGGATCTGCCGTGAGAGTTCGGCCTTCTTGCCGAAGTCGAAGGCCTTGTCATATTGCTCCACCAGGGCCGAGATGGCGTCGTCATCGAGGTTCATGATGTTGTTGGTCTGGGGCTTGTTGGCGTTGACCTTGTGGAAGTGCTCCCAGTAGGCGGGATAGCGGCCACTGCTCCAGGCCATCCAGGCGCTCTGGTGCTTCTTCTCCAGCATGGATTTGAAGCCGGCGGAGGCATCCATCAGATTGAGCTCCAGATTGAGACCCGCCTTCTTCGCCTCTTCCCGCAGCAAGGTCAGGCGCTGGGCATGCTCGGCCGTGGTGTAGGTGATGCTGAGGGAGAGGGGTTGGCCCCTGTCGTTTTGCAAGATGCCATCCGGTCCCGTCTTGGTGAAGCCCGCCTTGGTGAAGTAGTCCCGCGCTAGCTTGGGATCGAAGGGGCGTGCCTTGATGTCGGTGTTGGTAAAGGCTCCCTGGCCCGAGCCGTAGCTGTTGAGGCGTTGGTAGTCCCCCCGCAGCAGGGTGGCGATCATCTTGTCGAGGGCGAGGGCGTACTGGATGCCGAGCCGCACATTGAGATCCTTGAGCAGCGGGTCGGCGGTGTTGAGGTAAAGCCCCATGGGGGACTGCGGCGTCTGGTTGTAGAACCAGAGCCGTTCGATATAGCCCTTCTCGAATTCCGCTGTCTTGCTCTTGTCGTGCCACCAGTTGGGCATGACCAGCGGGAAGGTGTCGAGATCGCCGCGCAGGAAGTGCTGCCAGGCGATGTTCTGATCCCTGAGCACCTTGATCTCTATCCGGTCCGGGTTGAAGCGGTGCTGGAAGTAGCGCTCCCCGTCACCCCACCAATCCTTGACCCGGTTGAAGGTGACCGACTTGCCCTTCTTCAGCTCGCCAATCTGGTAGGCGCCTGTGACCGGCAGCACCTTCCAGTTGTACTCCTTGACCCAGTTGGCCGTGAGCCTGATGGCATGGCTCGGCTCCGGGCTGAACGGCAGGGATTCCAGCAAATCCTCCCGGCTCTTCTCGGTGCCGCTGGTGATGGCGAGGGTGTGATCGTCGAACTTGGTCACCTCGCTTATCTGGGTGCTGTAGTAGTTGTTGTACCAGGGGTCGCTTATCTCCTTGCTGCGCATCATCTTGAGGGTGAAGAGCCAGTCATCGGCGGTGACGGGCTGGCCGTCCGACCAGCGCGCCTTGGGGTTGAGGCGAAAATAGAGGGTCTTGTGGTCGGCGCCGAAGGCCCATGCGCTGGCAAGCATGGGAATGGGATTGCCGGTCACCGGATGGGTGGCGAGCAGGGGCAGATTGGTTTCGCGGACGTAACCGGCGAAGCCGCCGTTGGAGTCGGGCCCGTACTTGCGCAAGGTGAGCGGGAAGCTCGACATGAAGTCACGGAAGGTGCCGCCCCGTTTGGCTTGCGGGTCGGCATAGACGGGGTCGGTGTCATTGCTCTCCCACTTGAGATCTGCCGGCAGGGTGGCGCTCCAGCCGAAGGCGCTCCAGCAGAGGGGGAGCATCATGGCCGCGACCCGCATGACACGGGGCAAAGGGGGGATGACCGAGGGTGAACTGTGCAGCATGTCCTTGCTCTCCTGATGGTTGGCGTCCTGCCGGGGTCAAGCCGTGAGGCCCGGGAGGGCCTGCTTCATCATGGGAAGTTTCCCCATCGAGGTCAATGCTCGGCTTGTGCCTTGAACAGCTTCATTTTTCCGCCCAGCAGATGGACCACGAAGCCGAGCAGCACCAGGCCGGATCCCAGCCACTGCAGGGCCGTGGGGTGCTCATCGAGCAGCAGGGCGGCCGCCACCATGCCAACGCAGGGCACCAGCAGGGAGAGTGGCGCCACCTGGGCCACCGGATAGCGCATCAGCAGCCGCCCCCAGAGACCGTAGCCAAGCCAGGTGGCGACCAGCGACAGATAGAGCACGCACAAGAACCCCTGCCAGCTGAAGTTGAGCAGGCTGGTGGCAATGACATCGGGCCCCTCGAACAGCCAGGAGAGCGCGAAGAAGGGCAGTATGGGCACCAGGCCGCCCCAGGCGATAAGGCTCGGCAGAGCGGTCTGGTAACGCAGCCCAATCTGGCGATTGATGACGTTGCCCAGGCCCCAGCAGGCGGCGGCGCACAGCGTCAGCACGAAGCCGAGCAGGGTCAGGTTGCCTTCGCCATGGGTGGCGATGAGATAGAGACCGGCCCCCGCCAGGGGCAGCGCCACCCAGTGGTGGGGTTGCCAGCGCTCCCCCAGCCAGATCATGGCGAACAGCAGGGTGAACACCACCTGGGATTGCAGCACCAGCGAGGCCATGCCCGCCGGCATGCCGAACTTCATGGCGCAAAACAGGAAGGCAAACTGCCCCAGGCTGATGGCGCCGCCATAGGCCAGCAGCCAGCGCCAGGGCATGGCGGGTCTGGGCACCAGCAAGATGGCGGGGAAGACCACCCCGACGAAGCGCAGCGCCCCCAGCAGCAGCGGCGGTATGCCCTCTAGCCCCCATTTGATCGCCACGAAGTTGAGTCCCCAGCAGAGAATGACCAGGGCGGCCAGACACTTGTCCTTGGCTTGCATACAGCGTCCTTGTGTGAGAAGCAGGGCCATGAGATGGCGTCGGAAGGGAACGAGCATACCCTCGACAGGGTGGTCGGCGTCAAGCCGCAAGCGAGGTGGCGTGCGATCGCTCCGGGTAGTTCGAGCAAAGAGGGCGGCACGCCGGGGGAAGACTAAGCTAGTAGGAGAGCGCCCGATACGATGGGCGGCTACCTATGGCTGACTGGAGGTGTCCCATGAGCGACCATACCCTGCTGCCCCATGGTGAGGATCTGCGCCGCGCCGTACGCTGGCTCAGCGAACACCATGAACACGACATCCGGGCCATCGAAGAGGCCTGCGTACGCTTCGATCTCTCCCCGCTGGATGAGGAGTTCCTCCTCCGCTATTGCCGCGAGCAGGCACCGGAGTCCCAGGCTCGCTAGACGAAGTTGGCCAGGTTGATGCCAAACTCCTTGGGATCGACTGTGCTCTCTATGCTCTCCTGTCCCCCGTTTCTGGCAAGATCCAGCCACTGCACCTCAAGGTAGTGGCGCTGGGTGGCGTGGTAGATCACCTTGACCATCGGCTTGAGCGGCTGCTGCTCGTTGCGCTGCATCACGACCGCCAGCCGCTGGTTGGAGAGCTGCACCAGGGTGCCCACCGGATAGACCCCCATGCACTTGATGAACTTGGTGACCAGCTCGGCATCAAAGTGCTGATTGATGCCTTTGAGCAGAATACGAAACGCCTGGGTCGGCTGCATTCCCTGCTTGTAGACCCTGTCGGCCGTCACCGCATCGTAGACATCGACGATGCCGCTCATGCGGGTGTAGAGGGAGAGCTGGTCGCCCTTGAGTCGCTGCGGATAGCCGGTGCCATCGAGGCGCTCGTGGTGGTTGGCGGCCACCTCCAGCATGGTGGGGGTAATACCGGCGGTATTGCTGAGGATGTCGTAACTGTGCACCACGTGCTGGCGCATCACGCCAAACTCCTCGTCGGTCAGCTTGCCCGGTTTGTTGAGCACCTCGTCCGGGGTCATGATCTTGCCCACGTCGTGGAGCAGGCCGCCCAGGGTCAGCTCCTTGAGCACGCTGCGATCAAGCCCGAGGTAACGACCGAAATTCGCCAGCAGGATGGCCACGTTCATTGAGTGCTCCATCAGGTAGGCATCCTTGGCCCGGATCCGTGCCAGACAGAGCATGGCGTCGCCATGGGTGAACATGGTGTCCACCATCTCCTCGGCGACCGCGGCCAGCGGCGTGATGTCGATGGGCTCCCCGGCCTTGAGATGGCGAATGAACTTGCCCTGCAGCTCGCGCGCCTCTTGATAAAGCCGGCGGATCTTGAGCTCGCGCCCTTCGCCACTGCCTGCGGGACGCACCGAGCCGGCGCTGTGGGCCGGGCTCGGGGAGATGACCTGCGCTATCCCGGGCAGCTTGCTGCGGGCGAGATCCACCTTCACCGTCAGCACGCCGCGCCGGATCAGCACATCCACCTGCTGACGGGTGGTCACCAGCCCCGTCTGGGCGATCTCCATGGCACCGGTCTGGCTGGCGATGGCTATTACGTACATGCCAGGTCGCAGCTGGTTGACGGGGATGACGGGATGAGGCTGAGTCGGCTTCATGGGGCTTCCTGGGATTATTATTATGCGTGGTGTCGGCGCGCTGCCGGCAGTCTATCACCGGCACATCATGGCGTCAGGCGCCATCTGCCTAACTTCTCCCTTAGTGCTGGCGTTGTGGGGACCGGCCTATATAATGACGCCCCTTGATAACGTTGGATTCCGAGGTTTTGTGCATGCGGCTCGATAAATTTCTTTGCGATTGCTCCGATTTGACCCGTTCCCAGGCGGGCAAGCTGATCCGTCAGGGGGAGGTGATGGTGGACGGGATCCTGGTCAAGCAGCCCGCGTTCCACATCAATGAGCAGAGCCTGATCGAGTTTGATGGCGTGACCTTGACCCTGAATCAGCAGAATCGCTACTTCATGCTGCACAAGCCGGAAGGCTACGTTTGCTCCAACGAAGACCCCGATCATGCCACCGTCTTCCATCTGCTTGATGAGCCCGCCATGGGCAAGTTGCACGTGGTGGGCCGGCTCGATCTCGACACCACAGGCCTGGTGCTGATCACCGACGACGGCAAGTGGTCCCATCGCATCACTTCGCCGCGCCACGAGTGCGCCAAGACCTATCACGTCTGGCTGGCCGACCCCGTGAGCGAAGAGGCCATCTCGCTGTTTGAAGACGGCGTCTACCTGCGTAACGAGACCGACAAGACTCGCCCTGCCCAGCTGGAGATCCTGGGGGAGTGCGAGGCCAGGCTGACCATTCACGAGGGCAAGTACCACCAGGTGAAGCGGATGTTTGCCGCTATCGGCAACAAGGTGATAGGGCTGCATCGGGAGCGGATCGGGGCGCTCTGTCTGGACGAAGAGCTGGCACCGGGGGAATACCGGGAGCTGACTGCCGAGGAAGTTGCCCAGTTCTAATCACGCCATCCGATGGCGAACGTTCGCAATGATGTTACTGCGTCCGATTACGCTGCGACGCGGCTAATCGAACCTACATAACCAATTGAATTTTGTAGGTTCGAATAGCGAAGCGTATTCGGACGATCCTGAGAATTGGGCGTAGGTTGGCGCTGAGCGAAGCACAACAGCAACCTCCGACTTACCCCGCTCCCAGTACCAGTGCCGTGCCCAGGGTGGCCAGCAGGGCGCCGGCCCAGGCGGGCAGGGCAGGGCGCATCCCTGAGTGCCACCACAACAGGGGCAGCAGGATGACCGGCGTGGTGGAGGAGAGGATGGCCACCATGCCCACGTCTCCCTGACGCAGGGCCACCAGGATGAGCGTCATCCCCAGCGCCATCGCCAGGAAGCCGTTGATGCCTATCATGCCAAGCACCTGACGGTTGATGGGGTTGTGGGGCATGGCCAGCGGCACCCTCAGCACCCGCAAGGCACAGTGTGCCAGCAGGGCGCTCCCCATGCGGATACCGGAGGCGCTCACTGCGTCCACGTCGCCAGCCATCATCACCGGCTTGGCGATGATGGCCCCCAGGCTCTGACACAGGGCTGCGGTCAGGCCGAGCGCGATGCCGACGGCGAGGTGGCCGCGCACCTGCTCCCACTCGTTGTGCTGCTGCGCGTTGCCACGGCGGCCGAACAGGATGGCAAGCATGACCCCGGCCAGCACCAGCAAGGCCCCCACCAGACGCCAGCCACCGAGTTGTTCGCCAAACAACCAGAGCCCGAGCAGGGCGGAGAAGAGCGCATGGCAGGAGAACAGCAAGCCACTGCGTCTGGGCCCCAGTCGGTTCATGCAGGCGAACAGGGCGGTGTCGCCGACGAAGATGCCGATGAGCCCCGACAACGCCAGCAGTGGCAGGGCGCTCTCGGTGAGAGTCTGCCAGCCCCCCGTGATCAGGCTGGCGCTGGCCAGCATCAGACTGACCAGAAACATCCGCCAGCGGCTGTAGGCAAAGGCCCCCAGATGGCGCGCCGGTTTGACGGAAATCAGGGCGGCGACGGCCCATAAACTGGCGGCGGCCAGCGCCAGCCACTCATACCCCATAAAGACCCCTGAAACGTAGAAATCAGCCGGGCGGATGCCAGTATCGAGCTCCATGTCAGCCTGACAGGCCTTCATGCGAGGCGAGTCGAGGAGCCCTCAGGCTGTCTTGCGCACCCGCGGCTGATAGTTGGGAAAAAAAACCTGAAAAAATAGCCCGAAAGACTCCATCTGCCGGGCAGGCCCGATACAATACGGGGCGTCTTCGGGGATAACAAGCGCGGCATCATGCATTCGTTTCCAGGCGCGCCGCCGGCCTTCCCCCTTCTTGAAATAAAGTGAATTGAACGAGGTTGATGTCATGCTTTACCGTTTCGCCGCCCGGCCAGCCCGTCGCTGGCTCTCTCCCTTGTTGCTCGGACTGATGCTGGCGCCGCCGTTGCAGGCGACCACAGTGGTGCAGCAGCCTGCCCTGTCAGACAGGCAGACCCTGGTCAAGGGTAACGGCGCCGAACCCGAGTCCCTCGACCCTGCCCAGATCCGCTCCGGTTTCCCGGGGGAGGTGGTGCTGGTGGACTTGTTCGAGGGGTTGGTGAGCGAGGATGGGCAGGGCAGGATAGTGCCGGCTCAGGCTCTGCGCTGGGAGACCAGTGAGGATGGTCTGGTGTGGCGCTTTTTCCTGCGCCCGCAGCTCAAGTGGTCCAATGGCGAGCCGCTCACCGCCCGGGATTTTGTCTACGCCTGGCGGCGTCTGCTGAGCCCGGAGCAAGCCTCGCCCTCCGCCGGCCTCTTGCTCGCGACCGGCATCAACAACGCCCAGTCCATCTATGCCGGTGCACTCGATCTCGATGCCCTGGGGGTGGAGGCCGAGAGCGACCAGATCCTCAAGGTGATCCTGGAGCGGCCCGTGCCCTACTTCCTGCAACTCATCAGCCAGCGCCCCTTCGTGCCGGTCAACGAGCGGGCCATCGCCCAGTTTGGCAAGCAGTGGACCCAGCCTGGCAAGATGGTGAGCAACGGTCCCTACAGGTTGGTTAACTGGGTGCCGAACGAACGGATCGAAGCCGAGCGCAACGTCCAGTACTGGGATGATGCCCATACCCGGATCCAGCGGGTGACCTATCTGCCCCTCGCCTCCCAGCATGCGGAGCGGCTGCGCTACGAGGCGGGGGAGATCCAGCTCACCAACAGGGTGGCGCTGGAATACTACCAGAAGACCATGGCGGAGACCCCGGAGCGGATTTGGGGCCTGCCGCTGCTGGGCACCTACCTCTATACCTTCAACCTGCGCCGCCCCGAATTGCAGGATGTGCGGGTGCGACAGGCGCTCTCCATGGCCGTCGATCGCCGCCTGTTGACCGAGAAGGTGAGTGGCCAGGGGGAGCGGCCAGCCTGGTCGCTGCTGCCCGGCATGCCGGACTATCAAGAGCTGGGGTCGGCGCTGGCCCTGGAGGATATGCCGACCCGTCTGGCCAGGGCCGCCGCCTTGCTGACGGAGGCGGGCTACAACAGTGCCCACCCGCTCAAGTTGACGCTGACCTACAACACCTCGGAGAACCACAAGAAGCTGGCCCTGGCGGTCGCGGCCATGTGGAAGCCGCTGGGAGTGGAGATCACTCTCAACAACATGGAGTGGAATGCCTATCAGGTTGCCAAGGACAGCGGTGATTTCATGCTGGCCCGCTCATTCTTGTTTGGTGATTACGTGGAGCCCTCGTCCATGCTGGGCAGTTTCCGCTGTTTGGATCCCCAGAACGAGAGTGGCTATTGCAATCCGGCCTTCGACGGCCTGTTGCAACAGGCCGCAGACACGCTGGATGGCAGCGCACGAACCGGGCTTTACCGCAAGGCCGAGCAACTGCTGATGGAAGAGATGCCCGTCATCCCCGTCTATCACTACAACCAGATGAGGCTGGTGGACCCCGCCCTGCGCGGCCTGCCGAGCAGCAACCTGAAGGGGGCCATCGCCACCAAGGATCTCTACTTCAGCCAGCCATGAGGAGTGCGCGATGAAGATAGCCATCATTTCCGATCTGCACGGCAGCCTGCCTGCCCTGGAGCAGGTGCTGGCGCAGCTCGCTCCCTGGCAGCCGGATCACTATCTGTTGCTGGGGGATCTGCTCAACCACGGCCCGCGCAATCCGCTGCCGGCGGGGTATGAGCCTGCCGCCGTGGCGGCGCGGCTCAACCAGCTTGCCCCCCTGATCATGGCGGTACGGGGCAACTGCGATTCGGAGGTGGATCAGATGCTGCTGCACTTCCCCATCATGGCCCCCTATAACCAGTTGCTGGTGGACGGGCGGCGCTGGTTCGTCAGCCACGGTCATCTCTATGATCCCGAGGCGGTGCCCTTGCCGGCGGGCAGCCTCTTCATCAGCGGCCATACCCACCTGCCCATGTTGCGACGAGAAGCGCGGCAAGAAGGGGAACTGGTGCTGGTGAACCCGGGATCCATCTGTTTTCCGAGGGGAGAATGGGCAGCCAGCTATGGCCGGTATGAGGATGGCGTCATGAGCATTCACGCCTGCCGCGACGGGACGACACTGATGGAACTGGTGCTCTGACGGCAGGGCATCAAGAGAAGGAAGGAGAGAGAATTAGGCCTTGATCCCCAGGGAGCGGGTGCCCGAGCGGGTATTGCCCTTGGCGTCATAGGTCAGGGAGTTGCTGTCACGCAGCTTGCTGAGGAAGCTCGCCAGCCGGCGATTGGAGATGATGCTGAGCTCGAGCAGCCGACCGTTGAGGTTGTTCTGCTCCTGACAGGCTTCCAGCTTGGCTTGCAGGGCCTGCAACTGGGTCGGGAAGGCGCCGAGTTGTTGCTGCAGATCGGGCAGCTCGGCCAATGTCTTGTCCAGGGTCTCGATGGCCTCAAGCAGTTGCTGCTTGCGCTCGGCCAGCGCCGGCAAGGCCAGGGCCCGGTGTGCCTTGAGCAGGTCAAACTCCTCTGCCAGCAAACCTTGCATCTGGGAGAGGTTGTCGTCCTGGGCGTGCAGCAGCGAAGGCAGTTCCATCATCCCAGCCGTTTGTCCAGATCCGCTTCGAAGCTGAACATCTTCCTGGCCACGGCTTCGCTGTTGACCTTGTATTCACCACTGGCCACGGCCTTCTTCAGGCTTTCGACGCGGCTCTCGCTACCGGTGGAGGCGGTGTTGAGGGTCTTCTGCATCTGTTGCAATTGCTGCGCCTCACTGGTCAAGGAGACAGAGTCGGTCTTGACGGTCGCCGCGCGATTGCTCTCGGCAGAGGTCGCGGACTTGGTGGCTACACCTTGACTGGTCCCACTGTTTTGCAACCGGCTGTTTGCCAAGTTGTTGATATTGTTGATAGCCATACGATTTACCTTCGTCTGCTTTGCTGTTCGCTTACCTGTTTATCGGTGACGGCGGTCAGAACTTTAGAAAAAAATTGCTGCATTAATAAAGCAGTCAGAATGTGACCACCACAGAGCCGACGGCACTCACCTGGCCCTGCACCGCTCTGCCCGAACGAATGTTGACGAGTCTGATCATGTCTCCGAAGCTGCCATCTTGCAAGGCTCGGGCCATGGTTTTGATCTGCATGCTGCTGTTTTCCGCACTCAGGGTGACCTGGTCCCCCTTGCAGACCACGCAGACCTGGGTGAGCCTGATTGGCTGGCCCGGCTTGAGCTCACGCTTGCTGCGCACTCCGATGAGGGCGGCCGGGTCGGTGAGATAGTCACCGCGGATCAGGGTCTGATCCTGGTAGGCCAGGGTCAGCATGGACTCGCTCAGTATGTCCCCCTTGGCCACGGGAGCCGCGACAGTGACATAGGGTTTCTGGATGCTGACCCGCACCGGGAGATAGAGATCCCAGGGTTTGTCTCCCTCGCACTTGAGGTAGACGGTGGTGTTGCGGCGGATCTCCATCTTGGCCGGGAGGGAGATAGTCAGCCCCTCTTCGCAGTGGTTCAGGGGGAGGCGCTCATCTATGGTACCGGCGGTCACCTCGGCCTGGGCATCGAGGGGGACATCCAGCTGGTCGAGGACGAACGCCTGTGCCTGCTCCTGCAGATAGTCGCTCACCTCGGATGCCAGGGCGTGAGAGAGGCTGCAAAACGGCAGTAAGATGAGGAAAAGTCTATTAATCATTTTTGCTTACCGGTCGATAAGTTGTTCACGTACACCATCGCAGTTAACTATGCTTGCTGCAGATTTCGGTTGTCGAGACATCGATAGTCTGATGCAAGCCAATGTGCATGCACACACAACATGCACGATCAGTGCCAAGCGTTTTTTTAGGGAGTGTTTATGGCGAGTATTCTGGACTCGGTCAACCAACGGACCCAGCTGGTGGGACAAAACCGGTTGGAGCTGCTGCTGTTTCGTCTCAACGGACGTCAAAGATTTGGCATCAACGTATTCAAGGTACGTGAGGTGCTGCAGTGCCCTCCCTTGACCGTCATGCCCAAGCTCAACTCCTGCATTCGCGGTGTGGCGCACATTCGCGGCCAGACCATCTCGGTGATCGATCTCAGCATGGCGATGGGCAAGCGCCCCATCCAGGACATCTCCAAGTGCTTCATCATCATCTCCGAGTACAACAGATCCGTTCAGGGGTTCCTGGTCCATTCGGTCGAGCGCATCATCAACATGAACTGGGAGTCCATACTGCCGCCCCCCAAGGGCGCCGGTCGCATCAACTACATGACGGCGGTGACCGAGGTGGATGGCGAGCTGGTGGAGATCCTGGATGTGGAGCGCATTCTCAACGAGATCTCGCCTGTCTCCACCGAGGTGAGTGCCGAGCTGGTGGAAGCCAGCGTGGAGCGCAATCCCCACGGCCGTCCTGTGCTGGTCGCCGACGACTCTTCGGTGGCGCGCAAGCAGGTACAGCGGGCGCTGGAGGCCATAGGGGTGCAGTGCGTGCTGGCCAAGGATGGGCGCGAGGCCCTCAACATGCTGCTGGAGATGGCCAAGCAGGGCCCCATCCTCGACCAGATTGCCCTGGTCATCTCCGACATCGAGATGCCGGAGATGGATGGCTACACCTTCACCGCCGAGATCCGCAACAATCCCAAACTCAAGGATTTGCATGTTATCCTGCACACATCCCTCAGTGGGGTGTTCAATCAGGCCATGGTGCAGAAAGTTGGCGCGAACAACTTCATTGCCAAATTCCAGCCTGATGAATTGGCCAAGGCCGTACAAGGCGCTCTCTAATAAAGAAGAACAACTGCATGAAGACACTTTCGGACGACTTATACAGGCAATTCAGCAATTTTCTGGCGCAGCAAAGCGGCATAGTGCTGGGTGACAACAAACAGTATCTGGTCAAGAGCCGTCTGTCGCCCTTGATGACTCAGTTTGGTATCGAGAGTCTGTCTGAACTGGTGACCCGGGCGATGAACGTGCGTGAACGGGAGCTCAAGATGGCTGTGGTCGATGCCATGACCACCAATGAAACCCTGTGGTTTCGCGATACCTACCCGTTCCAGCTGCTGAGCGACAAGATTTTCCCCGAGCTCGGCAAGAGTGGTCGTCCCATCAAGATCTGGTCTGCGGCTTCCTCCTCCGGGCAGGAGCCTTACTCCATCGCCATGACGGCGCTGGAGCAGCAGGTCAAACGCCCCGGCACCTTGCCGGGCGGGGTGCAGATAGTGGGGACCGATATCTCCAGCACCATGCTCAACCAGTGCAAGGAAGGGGTGTATGACAGCCTGGCACTGGCCCGCGGCCTCTCTCCCGAGCGCAAGCGGCTGTTTTTTGAGCCCTGCGGCGACAACAAGATGCGGGTATCGGAGCGTGTCAGAAAATTGACCAGCTTCCGGCCCCTGAACCTGCTGGAGAGTTACAGCCTGCTCGGCAAGTTTGACATCATCTTCTGCCGCAACGTGCTCATCTACTTTGCGCCAGAGGTGAAGTCCAAGATCCTCAACCAGTTTGCCAGCAGCCTCAATCCTGGCGGCTATCTGATGCTGGGGGCCTCGGAGTCCCTAGCGGGCCTCACCGACAAGTTCGAGATGATCCGCTGCAACCCCGGCATCGTCTACAAGGTCAAATAACTCCCCCCTCGTCCCTCTTTGGCACACCTCTTGCTAAACATTCGTGAAGCAGGAGGTGCGCTATGGCAATTTCATTCGACAAGGCATTCGGTGTTCACCAGTACACGCTGAGCGTTCGCGCCAAGCGTGCGGAGGTGTTATCGAGCAACATCGCCAACGCGGACACGCCGGGCTTCAAGGCCCGTGACATCAACTTCTCCCAGGCGTTGCAGGATGCCCAGAGCCAGCAAGGGTTCGGGCTGTCCACCACCAGCGAGAAGCATTTCGCCTTGCAGATGGATGCCCCCGGGTCGACCCAGTATCGCAACCCCCTGCAACCGGATACCGGTGACGGCAATACCGTGGATGTGCAGCAGGAGCGCAGCGAGTTCTTGCGCAACAGCCTTGAGTACCAGGCCTCCCTCGAATTCATGAATGGCAAGATAAGCGGCCTGCTCAAGGCGTTGAAAGGAGATCAGTAATGAGTTTGTTCAAGGTCTTTGACATTGCAGGCTCTGCCATGAGCGCGCAGTCCGTCCGCCTCAATACGGTGGCCAGCAACATGGCCAACGCCGACAGCGTCAGCTCCAGCGTGGAAAAAACTTACCATGCCAGGCGGCCAGTCTTTGCCGCCCAGCTGGATCAGGCCATGTCCGACAAGCAGGCCTCGGTGGGGGTGGATGTGAAGGGCATCGTCGAGAGCGATGCGCCCCTGCTCAAGGAGTACAACCCGAACCACCCCATGGCGGACAAGGATGGCTTCATCTTCAAGCCCAACGTCAACATGGTGGAGGAGATGGCGGACATGATCGCCGCCTCCCGCAGTTACCAGACCAACGTCCAGGTTGCTGATGCGGCAAAGAAAATGCTGCAGCAGACCCTTGGCCTCGGCAAGTCCTGATAGAGGTGAACCCAGATGACTGAGACTTGTGACGGCCTGCATGACTGCGGCCATGGGGTCGACCCGTACGGCGTGCGGCAAACCCGGACAGAGGGGGAATCATAAGTGGCAGATACCTATGACAGCCTGCTGGGCGTCAACCGGACGACGGCCGCCCAGACCAATACGACCAACACCACGACCCAGAAGAAGGAACTGGATCAGGAGTCCTTCCTGAAGCTGCTGACCATGCAGCTCTCCTATCAGGATCCGTTCAAGCCGGTGGACAACGCCCAGATGTTGTCCCAGATGACCTCGATGTCGACCTCCCAGGGGATCAGCAGCCTTTCCACCCAGATGGAGAGCCTCAACAGCCTGATGACCTCCAGCCAGGCGTTGCAGGCCTCTGCCCTGGTGGGCCAGAACGTGCTCATCCCCTCCAACACGGGGTATGTGGAGAAGGGCGGCACCCTCTCCGGCGTCATCGCCACCGGGGACGGTGGCAGCAACGTCAAGGTGACGGTGAAGGACGAGAGCGGCCAGGTGATCAAGGAGTTCTCCCTCGAAGGGGACCATAAGGGAAACGTGGCCTTCGAGTGGGATGGCCTGGACAAATCGGGCAATGCCGCCAAGAGCGGCAAGTATTCGATAGAAGCGCACGCCACCGTGGATGGCAAGTCCGAGAGCGTGCCGGCGCTGACCTATGCCAAGGTGGAGAGTGTCACCCTGGGCACCAGCACCAACCCCAGTACCCTCAAGCTCAAGGGACTGGGTGGCATCTATCTGACCGATGTATTGGAAATTGGCGGGACGTCCGGCAAGTCGGCCACGACCCCGACGCCGACCCCGACCTCTAACGCAGTGATCTAAGGAGAAAGACATGTCATTCAACAATGCCCTCAGCGGCATCAATGCGGCTCAGAAAGACCTGAACGTCACCGCGAACAACATTGCCAACGTCAATACCACCGGCTTCAAGGAGTCCCGCGCCGAGTTCGCCGATGTCTACGCCAACTCCATCTTCGTCAACGCCAAGACCCAGGTCGGCAACGGGGTGGCGACGGGGGCGGTGGCGCAGCAATTCCACCAGGGGGCGCTGCAATTCACCAACAATGCGCTGGATCTCGCCATCCAGGGCAACGGCTTCTTCGTGACTTCCGATGGCCTGACCAACCTGGATCGCAGCTACACCCGATCCGGCGCCTTCAAGCTCAACGAAAGCAGCTACATGGTCAGCAACTCCGGCGGTTACCTGCAGGGGTACGAGATCAATGCCGATGGCACCCCCAAGGCGGTGAGCATCAACGCCACCAAGCCCATCCAGATCCCGGACAAGGCCGGCGAGCCGGTGCAGACCACGACGGTCGAGGCTGGCTTCAACCTGCCTTCCAGCACGAAAACGCTGATGGATGTCAATGCCTCCCAATTCGACCCCAAGGATTCGAGCACCTACTCCTCCTCCACTTCGGTGGTGGTATACGACTCCCTGGGGGAGCCGCACACCATCACCCAGTACTTCGTCAAGGAGGCGGATCCCGCCGATCTGACCAAGCCAGTCGTACCGACCGCCTGGCGCATGTACATGTATGAGGGGGACAAGCCCATCGACGTGGCGGGTGGTGTGGACACCACCATGGCCACCGGCGTCAGCCAGGCGCCCAAGAGTGCGCGTATGACCTTCGATGCCTCCGGCAAGATGGTCACTCCGACCGATCCTGCGGTGATCAAGACTGTCTCATTAGGTTCACCTGCTGGAGGCACACCGGGCACAGGGGAGCCAGGTGCCGGTATCATAAGCAACGGCGCCGATGGGACTCAGCAGTTTGAATTAAAGCTCGGCACCGTGACCCAGTACGCCTCCCCATTTGAAGTGAGCAAACTGACCCAGGATGGCTCCACCGTCGGTCGGCTGACCAAGGTGGAGATCGGGGCGGACGGCATAGTCTCCGCCACTTACAGCAACGCCACCACCGTCAAGGTGGCCATGGTGGCCATGGCCAAGTTCGCCAACTCCCAGGGGCTGACCCAGGTGGGGGACACCTCCTGGCGCCAGTCCCTGCTCTCCGGTGATGCCCTGCCAGGCACCCCGAACTCCGGCACCTTCGGTTCCATCAAGTCGTCGGCGCTGGAGCAGTCCAACGTGGACTTGACCACAGAGCTGGTGGATCTCATCACCGCCCAGCGCAACTTCCAGGCCAACTCCCGTTCGCTGGAAGTGAACAGCTCGCTGCAGCAGAACATACTGCAGATCCGCTAAGGTTTTTCGCGGTGACAAGGGGCGCTCATGCGCCCCTTGTCGTTTCCGATGCGGCGTTTTTTCCTCCTCTGCTTCGTCCTTCCCATATCTCTTGGCACTCAATTTGCAGTTGTCCTGCGAGAGTCATCTGTTTGACGGAGGATCCCATGGATCACCTGCTTTATATCGCCATGTCCGGGGCCAAGGAGAACATGAACAGCTTGGCTGTGCGTGGCAACAACCTGGCCAATGCCAACACCATCGGCTTCAAGTCTGATTTCGAGCAGGCGCGCAGCATGCAGGCGTTTGGAGAAGGACTGCCCACGCGGGTGTTCGCCATGACGGAGCGACCGGGTCAGAATCTGCAGCACGGCCTGCTGCAGACCACGGGCCGGGATCTTGACGTCGCCGTTGACGGTTCGGGCTGGATTGCGGTGCAGGATCCCAACGGTGCCGAGGCCTATACCCGCATGGGCAACCTGCAGCTCAATGCCACCGGCAATCTGCAGACCTCGACCGGGCTCAATGTGGTGGATGACGCCGGTCAGCCCATCGTGCTGCCATTGCCCATGGAGAAGATCGAGATCAACCGGGATGGCACCATCAGCGGCCGTCCCGAGGGCGCCGCCGCCAACCTGCCGGAGGATTTCCAGCGCATCAAGCTGGTCAATCCGCCGAGCGATGCGGTGGAGAAGGGCCAGGATGGCCTGTTTCGTCGCAAGGATGGCCAGGCGGAGGCCGCGTCTGCCGATGTGGGCCTGATCGCCGGTTCCCTCGAGGGGAGCAACGTCAACGTGGTCGACGAGATGACCAACCTTATTCGCTTGCAACGTCAGTTTGAAACTCAGGTCAAGATCATGAAGACCGCCGAGGAGAACGACGAGGCACAAACCCAGCTGCTGCGTATCAGCTAATCAAGGAGTACCCCATGAATCCTGCACTCTGGATCAGCAAGACCGGCCTCGATGCCCAGCAGACCAACATATCGGTCACCTCGAACAACCTGGCGAACGCCAGCACCGTGGGCTACAAGAAGGCTCGCGCCATCTTCGAGGATCTGCTCTATCAAAACGTCAACCAGCCCGGTGGCCGCTCCTCGGCAGACACCGAACTGCCCTCCGGCCTGATGTTGGGGGCGGGGGCCAAGGTGGTCGCCACCCAGAAAAACCACAGTCAGGGCAACGTCCAGACCACGGACAACTCCCTGGATCTGATGATAAGCGGCCGTGGTTACTTCGAAATCCAGCTGCCGGACGGCAGCGCGGCCTACACCCGCAACGGCCAGTTTACCCTCAATGACGAGGGCACCATCGTCACCCCGGGCAACGGCTACCCGCTGCAGCCGGAGATCCAGATCCCCGAGAACGCCCAGAGCGTGACGGTGGGGGAGGATGGTCAGGTGTCGGTACAGCTCAAGGGGGATGGTCAGTCTCAGGTGGTGGGCCAGATCAATACCACGGATTTCGTCAACCCCACCGGTCTGCAACCCATGGGGGAGAACCTCTTCGTCGAGACCCAGTCCAGCGGCGCCCCCATCCAGGGGACGGCCGGTGCGGACGGGCTCGGAGTCATCAAGCAGGGGATGCTGGAGACCTCCAACGTCAACGTGACCGAGGAGCTGGTAAACCTGATCCAGGCCCAGCGGGTCTATGAGATGAACTCCAAGGTCATCTCGGCAGTTGACTCGATGATGTCCTTCCTGACCCAGCGCACCTAATCCAGCCACCTAAGCGGAGACGCATGATGAAAGCCATCTGGATGCTGGGCCTGCTGATGTTGGCAGGCTGCAGCAGCACCCCCAATACCGCCAGGCCCGACGACCCCGAATTCGCCCCCGTGTATGGCGAGTCGGAGCCGGTGTCGGTGCGCCCGACCGGGGCCATCTTCCAGCCCGAGCAGGTCAACGGCATTTACTCGGACATCAAGGCCCATCGGGTGGGCGACATCATCACCATCGAGCTGGCGGAGTCGACCTCGGCGTCGAAGAAGGCCAACACCCAGAGCGGCAAGGACAACAAGATGGAGCTGGAGCCCGTCACCCTGGGCGGGGTGCCGGTGACGGCGAGCCCCTATGACCTGTCCGCCTCCATCGGCCAGAGCAGTGCGTTCAAGGGTCAGGCCAAGGCGGACCAGAGCAACAGTCTGCAGGGCAACATCTCGGTCAGCGTGGTCAAGGTATTGCCGAACGGTAACCTGTTGGTCCGTGGCGAGAAGTGGATCATGCTCAACAACGGCAACGAATATATCCGCATCACCGGACTGGTGCGCCCGGAGGACGTGAGCTCGGAGAACAGCGTCTCGTCCCAGCGGGTCGCCAACGCGCGCATCCATTACGGTGGCACCGGCGATCTGGCCAACACCCAGGAACAGGGGTGGCTGACCAGCTTCTTCAACGGCCCCTGGTGGCCCATTTAATACTCGGACCCCGGGTCGCCAACGAAGACCCGGGGCCAGGATGGTTTAGTCAGGAGATGTCATGAACCGACTCCGTTTGCTCGGCCTGCTGTGCTGTATCTTGCCGTTCGGGCTGGCGCACGCCTCCCGCATCAAGGATCTCAGCTCGGTGGAAGGGGTGCGCAGCAACCAGTTGATCGGCTACGGTCTGGTGGTGGGCCTGCCCGGCACGGGCGAGAAGAACAACGCCTTCACCGAGCAGACCTTCAGGACCATGCTCAACAACTTCGGCATCAAGGTGCCGGACAACATCAAGCCCAAGATCAAGGATGTGGCGCCGGTCGCCATCCACGCCGATCTGCCCCCCTTCTCCAAGCCGGGTCAGACCATAGACGTCACCGTCTCCGCCATCGGCGAGGCGAAGAGCCTGCGGGGCGGCACCCTGCTCCAGACCTTCCTCAAGGGGCTGGATGGCCGCGTCTATGCGGTGGCCCAGGGCAGCCTGGTGGTCGGTGGTCTCGGGGCCGAGGGGGCGGATGGCTCCAAGGTAGTGGTCAATACCCCGACCGTGGGGCGCATCGCCAACGGGGCGACCGTGGAGCGTGAGGTGCCGAACTCCTTCGCCCAGGGGGACACCATCACCTTCAACCTGAACCGGCCAGATTTTACCACTGCCCGGCGGGTAGCCGACGTGGTCAACGATCTGGTGGGCCCGAACACGGCCCAGGCGCTGGACGCGACTTCGATCAAGGTGTTCGCGCCGCGGGATCCGAGTCAGCGAGTCTCTTACCTCGCCACCATCGAAAATCTGGAAGTGGATCCGGCCACCGAGTCCGCCAAGATCATCGTCAACTCGCGCACCGGCACCATCGTCATTGGCAGCGAGGTCAAGTTGCGGCCAGCCGCCATCAGCCATGGGGGGCTGACGGTCACCATCGCCGAAAACCAGCAGGTCTCCCAGCCCAATCCGCTGGCCGGCGGGCAGACGGCCGTCACCAACAACTCCACCATCAACGTGCAGCAGGAGCCGGGACGTATGTTCAAGCTCGACACCGGCGCGACCCTGGACGATCTGGTGCGGGCGGTGAATCAGGTGGGGGTCGCCCCCGGCGATCTGATGGCGATCCTGGAGGCCCTGCAGCAGGCGGGTGCGATCCAGGGTCAACTGGTCATTTTGTAATTTCTTGAGCGGCAAGCGGTTGCCACGGGCGGCAAAGAGGTAGGTTATGGCAGAGTTCGACACCCAGAGCGGTATCAATCTTGGCATGGTGCAGGACGTTCAGAACCTGGACAAGCTGCGCCAGATGAGCCTGAGCAAGGAAGGGAAGCAAGAGGCACTGATGGCGGCTGCCCGCCAGTTCGAGTCCATCTTCACCCAGACCCTGTTCAAGGGGATGCGCCAGGCCAACTCGGTGCTGACCGAAGACAACCCGATGAACAGCAGTTACACCCAGTTCTACGAGGGGATGCTGGATGAGCAGCGGGTCGCGGACATGTCGAGCAAGGGGGGGCTGGGCATTGCCGAGATGGTGGCCAAGCAGTTCTCCCCCGAGAAGACCTTTACCCACAATGACGGCCGGGTCCTCAAGTTGCCCCAGCGCACCGAGCGGGTCTACAAACCCTATCAACCCCCCAGCGCCTCCAACGATCTGATCGCAGCCTCCAAAGTTGGCAAAGATTTTGCTGATAACGAAATGAAGAACGAGATGAAGGGAGGGGTAAATGGGGCCGAGCCTCCGTTGACCCTGCCCAGACGCCCCCATCGCACCGTGCCACCCATGGGCAGCAGCCCGCGGGCATCGGCCCTGGACGGGAGCGCAAAGGTGTTTGACAGTCCGGAAGAGTTCGTCGAGCGCCTGATGCCGCTGGCCAAGAAGGCGGCGGACAAGCTGGGGCTGAGCCCGGCGGTACTGGTGGCCCAGGCCGCCCTTGAGAGTGGCTGGGGCAAGCGGGTGATCAAGGACGGGGAGGGACAGATGAGCCACAACTTGTTCGGCATCAAGGCGGATCCGCGCTGGGAAGGACCCAGGGCCGTGGTGAGCACCCTGGAGTACGAGCAAGGAGTGGCGTCGCGGCAGAAGGCGGCGTTTCGCTCCTACGAATCGTTTGAAGAGAGCTTCAACGACTATGTGGACTTCCTGACCTCGGGGACCCGCTACAAGGGCGCGCTGGCCAAAGTGGACAGCCCGGATCGCTACTTCGAGGCGCTGCAGCAGGCCGGTTATGCCACCGATCCCCAGTACGCCAGCAAACTGAAACAGGTATTGCGCAGTGATGCCATCGCCGGCTACTCGTCACCCGGCAACACTGCGACCAGGAACACAGAGATGGAGCTGTAAGCTATGGCAAGCGATCTGCTTGGAATCGGGACTTCGGGTGTGTTGGCCCAGCAGCGGCTGCTGCAGACCACCAGCAACAACATAGTGAACGTCAACAGCCAGGGCTATGTACGTGAACGCACCCTGATCTACACCAATTCCGTCGGATTGGGCACGGGCGACATGGTGAGCGAGCGGGTCATCAACGCCTACGCCCAGGCTGAGGTGCGCCGGGATACCTCCGCCTACCATGCCGCAGGCTCGCGCTACGATCAGCTGTTCCAGATCGACAGCCTGCTGGGGGATGCCAGCAACAGCGTGGGCACCACCATCACCTCCTACTTCAAGGCCTTCCACACCGCCAACGAATCGCCGGCGGAAGTGGGCGGGCGCAAGACCACCCTGAGCGAGCTCAACGGCATGGTGGACCGCTTCCACACCCTCTCCGCCCAGCTCGACAAGCAGAGCGACACCATCAACGCCACCATAGGGGACGAGACGGACAGGGTGAACAGCCTGCTGAGCAGCATCAACGATCTGAATCAGGCCATCATCCGCACCCAGGGCTCGCCGGAAGAGAACCTGATGCTGTTCGATCAGCGTGACGAGGCGATCCGCCAGCTCTCCGAGAAGATGGAAGTCCGCACCGTGACCCAACCCAACGGCAGCATGCTGGTCAACATGAGCACGGGGCACTCCCTGGTGCTGGACGGCGGCGTGGCCCAGTTCAAGGTGGTGCCGGGCAGCCCGGACTCCCGGGATGCGAGGCTTCAGCTGACCCTGGGGGCCAACCAGGCCAACATCAATGACAAGGATCTGGGAGGGGCCATCGGCGGCCTCTTCACGGCGCGCAACGATCTGGAGCCCGCCAAGCGGGAGCTGGGCCAGCTGGCGGTCGCCATGGCCGATGCCATGAACCAGCAGAATCGTCTCGGCATGGATCTGGACAACGAGCTGGGGGGGGATCTCTTCTCCCTCAAGGGGAGCCAGGGGCTCCCCTATGCCGGCAACCAGGGCAACGGCGCGGCCAGCGTCAACTTCGTGCCTGGCAAGGGTTCGGAAGTGACCACCTTCGACTACGAAGTGCAGTTCAACAGTGCCACCGGTTACGAGGTCTTCTCCATCGACGGCTCAGGCCAGCGAACCTCGGTGGCGACCGGCACCACGCCCCCCGCCAAGTTCGAGGTGGCCGGGCACGGCATCGAGATCGACCTGTCCGGCACTCCGGTCGGGGGCGACAAGATAGTGCTGCAACCCACCAGGCATGCCGCAGCCAACCTCGAGGCCGCGATCACCCGGCCGGAAGACATCGCGCTGGCATCCCCCATCAAGGCGGACAAGAACGCCCAGAACCTGGGCTCGGGCGAGATCAAGGTCAACAGCGTCTACAACACAGGGGCCGGGTCGGGTTTTGGCACCAACACCCTTGACCCGAGCGCCCCTCAGGTTATCAAGATCGACGACAGCGGCAACTACGAGGTCTATGACAAGAACAACAACCTGCTCGGGGTCGCACCCGCCTCCAGCAAGGGGCAGAACCTGATGGCCGCCCTCGAGATGCCGTTGGGGACCCCCATAGTGCCGGCCCCGACCCCGGGCTACGACTTCAGCATCACCGGCAAGGTGGAGGCCAACGACAGCTTCACTCTGAGTTACAACAAGGATGGCTTTGCCGACAACGCCAACGGGCTGGCACTGGCGGAGCTGCAGAACAAGGAGCTGGTGCGAAAGAACAACAACGCCGCCACCAGCAACGACAAGATGACCTTCAACGATGCCTACAGTGGCCTGGTGACCGGGGTGGGCAACAAGGCCAGCCAGGCCAAGACGTTGCTGCAGGCCAACGAGGCCAAGCTGACCCAGAGCACCGCCATCTTCGAGAGCGTCTCCGGTGTCAACCTGGAGGAGGAGGCGGCCAACCTCATCCGCTTCCAGCAGTCCTACGCCGCCTCGGCCCAGATAGTCAATACCGCCAAGACCATCTTCGATACCCTGCTGTCGTCCGTGAGGTAACCCATGCGCATCACCACCAACATGATCTACGACCGCAACCTTGCCTCCATGAGCAAGGTGAGCGAGCGTCAGAATACCGCCTATGAACAGCTGATGACGGGGGAGAAGTTCTCCCGGGCGGGGGAAGACCCCTCTGGCATGGGCCAGAAGATGGCGCTGACCAAGGAGATCGATCTCTTCAAGCAGTACGGCGTCAACGGCAGCCTGCTGGAGAACAGCCTGGGCCACGAGGAGACAGTGCTCACCTCCATCAACAACGCCATGCTGAGCGCCCAGACCCTGATCCAGAAGGCGAACAGCTCGGCCATGGGCTCGGAGGAGCGGAACGCCATCGCAAGCGAACTGGAGGGGCTGCAAAAGCAGATGTTCGATCTGATGAACAGCAAGAACTCTCAGGGGGAGTTCATCTTCGGCGGCAACCAGAGCAAGACCCAGCCCTTCGTGAAAGATGGGAGCGGCAACTATGTGTTCCAGGGGGACACGGGGCAGCGCAGCATCCAGGTCTCCCCCACGGTGCAGATCCCGGCCAATGACTCCGGCTTCGATCTGTTCGAGATGGTGGCGACCCGGCGCACCGCCAGTGGCACCAGCGCCAACATCCAGGTAGGGGTGGGGGACCAGGGCAATTTCGAGAGCTTCTATCGCAACAATTATGACTCATCTCTTGCCAGCAATTCGTTCACCGTGAGCACGGTCGCGGGCCCGCCGGATACTTACGAGATCACGGACAGCGGCGGCACAGTCGTGCAAAACGGGGGCTACAGCGCGGGCAACAAGATCGCCTTCAACGGGCTGGAGTTGAGCCTGGATCTGCCGGCAGGGGGGGCGGATCAGACCTTCATGCTGGACAAGCCGAAGAACGACAGCGTGCTCAACGGCATGTCCGATTTCCTCACTGCCCTGCGCGACCCCAGCCTCTCGGCGGACGGTTTCCAGCTGGCGGTGGCGGATGCCACCACCCACATGAACAACGCCAGAACCAAGATAGACAGGGGGCTCGGTGAGCTGGGAGGCCGGATGAACAGCCTGGAGCAGGTGATGGGGTCGAACGATGGCCTCAGCACCTTGAACCAGCAGGCGCGGGCCAAGGTATCCGAGGCGGACATGTACGAGGTGATTGCGGCGCTCTCCAAGGAGGACGCGGCCATGAGCGCCTCCCAGCTCGCCTTCAGCAAAATAAGCAAGCTGACCCTGTTCGACTATATCCGCTGATATCTACCCGTTGATCGCACGCTCCCCCGTGGCCCAGGCCCGGGGTCGCGCTCTTTTCATGGGTGGCCCGCTTCCCGCCCAATTTGTAACAACCCGTTGCCAGGGGCCCCACGAGCCTTGACTCGACCCGCCCCGGCGCCGATGATGCCGCCCGCACCACCCAGGTGGCGCGTATTTTTCGCAGCATCTCGTTAGGCGAGGCTCCTGCATAAACACAGGCCACTGATCTCACGACGTCCAGAGACGCCCAAGATCAGGACAGTTTTCATCGGATTAAGGTGTCAACCCAAGTGGCTTCCGGCATGCCGGATACGTTATGCAGTGCTAAAGCTGGTACGTGGGGATGAAAACACGCCGGACGGCGTCATTTCCTGCCTGTTACTCGTCAATCAAATTGCTGTTTTCTTGTCGACAGCGACCGGTGTGAGCCGGTTGCCTTCAGGCCCTGCCTGAAATCACATGAGGATATCTGTGATGAAGAAAACACACACCCTGCTCAACCGTCATCAACTGCTCGATCTCGCCGCCCTGCAGGGCTGGCTCGACCACAACCTGGACCCGGTGCAGCGGGCCGATCAACTGCTGACCCTGCGCCCGGAAGAGCTCAACTGCGTCTTCGATACCCTGCCTGTGCCGCGAGGGGCCGCCCTGCTCGGCGCCCTGTCGGCGGAGAGCGCAGGCCAGCTGCTGCTGCGCCTGCATGGCAGCATAGTGGGCGTGCTGCAGGAGGCCATTCCCCGGCGCGAGATGGTGGCCATCTTGCGCAGGCTGGGCTCTCAGGATCGCAACAGGCTGCTGAGCCGCTTCCCGACCCAGGCGCAGGCCATCTATGCCTCCTTGCTGGACTGGCCGAGCGAGTCGGTCGGTGCCAACATGCGCCACGAATACCTGGCCGTCGATCAGGGAACCACGGTGGAGAGCGCCAAGCGGCGGATCCATGACGCCTGGGACAAGGCTCAGCTGTTTCAGCACCTCTATGTGGTCGACGGCGAGCAGCGCCTGCTCGGCAGCGTCTCCCTCAAGTCCCTGCTGATCGCCGATCCCCTGCGACCGGTGAGCGAGCTGATGGAGCGGGAGGTGGTGCGGATCAACGCCCGGGCGGATCAGGAGCTGGCCGCCCGCCTGCTGATCGATCGTGACATCTCGACCCTGCCGGTGGAGGATCAGGGGCGCCTGGTGGGGGTCTTCCACGTGGATGACGCCGCCGACATCCTGGAGCTCGAATCCACCGAGGATGCGGAGTTGCAGGGGGGCTCATCCCCCCTGGACACCCCCTATCTGCAGGCAACTCCCTGGCAGCTGTGGCGCAAGCGGGTGGGCTGGCTGCTCATCCTGTTCGTGGCGGAAGCTTACACGGGCACAGTGCTGCGGGCCTTCGAGGAGCAGCTGGAGGCGGCCATCGCCCTGGCCTTCTTCATCCCCCTGCTGATCGGCACCGGCGGCAACAGCGGCACCCAGATCACCACCACCATAGTGCGGGCCATGGCGGTGGGGGAGGTGAGCCTGAAGAACCTCGGTACAGTGCTCAGAAAAGAGCTCTCCACCGGTCTGCTCATCTCGGTCGCCATTGCGATTGCCGCCTGGGTACGGGCCTGGAGCCTGGGGGTGGGTCCCCAGATCGGCATGGTGGTCACCCTCACCATCATCGCCATCGTGCTCTGGAGCGCCACTGTCGCCTCCATCATCCCCATGGTGCTGCGTCGCTTGCGCATCGATCCGGCCGTGGTCTCTGCCCCCTTCATCTCCACCCTGGTGGATGGCACCGGCCTCATCATCTATTTCGAAATCGCCAAGTGGCTGCTGCCCGAGCTGCAGTGACATAGACTGAAAGCAAGAAGGCAGCCATCGGCTGCCTTTTCTCGTTTGAGGTGAACGATCACCCGAGCTGGAACAGCAGGGGCCAGCCCTGCTCCTGGCAATAGCGGTGCTCCTTCTCCAGGTTCTGGATCAGCAGGCGGTTCTCTTCGCACCAGTCGGTGGGCAGGGTGACCACCAGCTGATCCCCGGCGGCCTGCACCCGCCACTCCGGCAGCAGGTTGTCCTGGCGCCTGTGGTGGGCCGCCACCGCGAGGCGCAGGATGCGGATGCAGCGCAGCACCGTCTGTTCGTCGTGGTTGGGCAGGGCGGGCAGCTCCGAGAGCTTGAGCCCCTTGCGCTGGAAGCGCACCAGGGCCGCCAGCAGGGCCTGATCGTCCTGGTTGAAACCGGGCAGATCCGTGTTTTGCAGAATGTAGGCTGAGTGACGATGGATGCCGCTGTAGTTGATGGCCAGGCCAATCTCGTGCAGCCGCGCCGCCCAGCCGAGGATGGCGCGATAGGGCTCGATGGGCATCTCCCAGGGGTCGCTCAGGGCGTCGAACAGATCGAGGACGCTCCGCTCCACCCGAGTGGCCTGGCGCTTGTCGATGTGATAGTGGGAGCTGAGGGCCAGCGCGGTGCGCTCGCGAATGTCGTGGTGCTGCAGTCGCTCCTCGAACTCATAGAGCAGCCCCTCGCGCAGGGCACCGTCGGAGTACTCCATCCGCTCGATGGGCAATGAGGTGAAGAGCCCGAGCAGTATGGCCACGGCGGCGGCAAAGACTCCCTGGCGCTCCTCGGTGAGGCCGGCGAGTTTGAGCTGGTCGACCCGCTTGTGCTTGAGCATCTCTTCTTTCAGCCGCTCCAGTCCCGCTAGCGTGATGGCGCCATCGGTCCACTCCTCCCCCTGCAAGACGTCGCGCACGGTTCGAATGGAGCCCGAGCTGCCGAGACAGCTCTGCCAGCCCAGCTTGCGGTACTGGTTGATGATGGGAGCGAGCTGGTGCTGCGCCTCCAGCACGGCGCCGTTGAAGGCCTTTTCGCTCAGCTTGCTGTTCCCAAAGAAGCTCTGGGTGAAGCTGACGCAGCCCATCTTGCGGCTGGTGAGGGCCTTGTGTTCGAATCCCTCACCGATGATGAGTTCGGTGCTGCCGCCGCCTATGTCCACCACCAGCACCTGGCCCTCGATGTGCTGGGTATGGGCGACCCCCTGATAGATGAGGCGGGCTTCTTCCTGGCCGCTGATGATCTCTATGGGGTGGTTCAGCACCTCGGCCGCCTCGCGCACGAAGTCGCGGGCATTGCTGGCTCGGCGCAATGTGTAGGTGCCGGCGATGCGGATCTGATCCGGCTTGATGTTGGTGAGGCGCTCGGCGAACAGAGCGAGGCAGTCGAGCCCCCGTGCCATGGCCTCTGCCGACATGCGGCGCTGCTCATCCATCCCCTCGGCGAGGCGAACCCGCTCCTTGATGCGATCGACGATCTGCATCCGCCCCTCGTTGAGGCGGGCGATGACCATGTGGAAGCTGTTCGACCCCAGATCGACAGCGGCGTACAGACTATTGTCCATTGTTTGACTCGATACGTTTGAGATAGTCGTAAATCGCAACCTGGGAGCGAACCTTGCGGCGGTTGCCCCGCTTCACGTATTCGTTCTTCTGGTCGGCATCGATGACCCGCGCCTTGCAGGTGTCGCTCAGCTGCAGATCGAGGATGTCCAGGATGCGCTGTTTCAGCCGCTCGTCGTAGATGGGGGTACCCACCTCGATCCGGCCGTCGATGTTGCGGCTCATCCAGTCGGCACTGGAGATGAACAACTGGGGATTGCCCTTGTTGTGGAACACCATGACCCGCGGATGCTCGAGGAAGCGGTCGATGATGCTGATGACCTGGATGTTGTCACTGAGGCCAGGCACCCCGGGACGCAGCGCGCACATGCCACGGATGATCATCTGGATGGGCACCCCGGCCTGACCGGCGGCATAGAGTCGGTTGATGAGGTCTCTGTCCACCAGGTTGTTGATCTTGAGGGTGATACCGCAGGGCTGGCCCGCCTTGGCGTTGGCCAGCTCGTTGTCGATGAGACGATAGAGCTGGCGACGGCAGTTGATGGGGGAGACCAGCAAGTGGTTGAATTTGTAACGTTTATAGGGGTACTCGATGTATTCGAATACCCCCTCCACCTCGGCGGTGATGTCCGGATGGCGGGTCAGCAGGGAGAAGTCGGTGTAGATCTTGGCGGTCTTCTCGTTGAAGTTGCCGGTGCCGATATGGGCGTAGCGCACCGCCTCGCCATTTTCATGGCGGGTGATGAGGCAGAGCTTGGAGTGGATCTTGAGGCTCGGCACCCCGAACACCACCTTGACCCCCGCATCGGTCAGGATATTAGCCCAGTCGATGTTGGCCGCCTCGTCGAAGCGGGCGCGCAGCTCCACCACCACTGTCACCTTCTTGCCGTTGTTGGCGGCGTCGATGAGGGAGTGGATGATCCGTGACTTCTTGGCAACCCGGTAGATATTGATGCGAATGGCGCTCACCGCCGGATCGAACGCCGCCTGGCGTACCAGCTCGGTGAAGTGGTGGAACTTGTGGTAGGGGTAGTAGAGCAGTATGTCCTGCTTGGTGATGGCGTCGAAGGCGTTGACGAAGCCATCGAAATCACGGCAATCCAGGGCCGGCAGCTTGGGGTTTTCCAGATAGTCCCGGCCCACGTTGGGGAAACCGATGAAATCCTTGAAGTTGTGATAGCGCCCGCCCGGCATGATGGCGTCGTAGGAGCTGATCTGCAGCTTGAGCTTCAAGAAACTTATCATGGCGGCGGGCATCTCCCGCTCGTAGACGAAGCGCACCGGCATGGCGGTGAGGCGCTGCTTCAGGCCATCACTCATCTTGTCCACCAGGCTCAGATCCAGCTGGTCGGAGAGATCGTACTCGGCATCCCGGGTCAGCTTGACCGCATAGGCCGCTATCTCGTCGTAGTCGAAGAAGCCCTTGAAGATCTCGTCCAGGCAGAAGCGGATGACGTTGTCCAGGATGATGATCTGCTTCTTGCGGCGGGTCCCCTCCGGCGGCAGCTGGAAGAAGCGGGGCAGGTCGTCGGTCGGCACCTCCACCAGGGCGTACTGGATCACTTGGCCGTTCTTCTTCATCTCGACGGCGAGATAGGTGTGCTCGTCTTTGAGGAACTTGACCGGGTTGACCTCCTTGTTGAGGAGGATGGGGATGATATGACGCAGCACCTTCTCCTTGAAGAAGATCCGCAGCCACTGCTGGATCGCCTCGGAGAGCTGGTTTTCATTCACCAGGAAGATGTTGTGGCGGGCCAGGGCGATCAGCAACTCCTTGTAGGTGTTGTCAAACGCCTCGCCGAGTGCCATCACCTTCTGCTGGATGGCGCGCAGCAACACCTTGGCCTCGTCGTCGCCACCGTGCACCTCGTTGATGAGGATGCGGCGCTTGACGTCAGAGACCCGGACCTTGAAGAACTCGTCCTGGTTGGAGGAGAAGATCCCCAGAAAACGGACCCGCTCGATGAGGGGGACCGTCTTGTCCATTGCCTCTTGCAACACCCGTTCATTGAATGAGAGCCAGCTAAGCTCTTTCTCTTCATACTGCCTGTCGGTGCTCATCTGGTGCCTCTGTGCTCAGGTTGCGTCTGCGCGGAAGTTATGGCGTCAAACCATGACAAATTTATGACAACCCGCGCTATTCGGTCAGATCGTGATCGATGTCGACCACCAGATCGTCGGAGAGGGACTCCAGCGCGGTGATCAGATCGTCGAGTTCGAGCTGGGGCGGCAGGGCCACCAAAGCATGTGCATAGAAGAGCGGGGCCCCGGAGTGGGGGGCGGGCTCGCATCCCGTGGTGAGGTCGGCGACGTTGATGTTGAGCTGGCGCAGAATGCTGGCTACCTCGTGGACTATGCCGGGTCTGTCGTTACCGGTGACGCTCAGCATCAGCTGGTGGGCGGGTTCGGGGCTGAGCTGGCCTTCGGCGAAGCTCACGGTGAGACCCGGCAGCATCACCAGTGCCTCGCACAGGCTGCGATAGTGTTCATCCGGCACGGCGACGTGCAAAATGCCGGCAAATTGCCCCGCCAGTTCGCTCATGGAGCTGGCCAGCCAGTTGCCCTGCTGACGGGTGATGGTGTCGGCCAGGCTCTCGACGATGCCGGGCTTGTCTGCGCCGATCACGGTGACGACCAATTGCTTTTGCATCCTGCTCTCCTTGAATGGGACTGCTTGGGGTCAGTTGACGTTTCGCCGCGACCGTTGCGGTATCTTCTGTGCGCCGAAACGTCCATAGGCTCTAGCATTGTGCCTGCTGCGACAGGCCATATGAAGCCCGCCCCACGCAAATTTAGTGAAAAAACGCGAATGCCCGAGCGGCGTTGATTTCAGCTCTGCCTGCCGGGGTTCCCCCGTGGTAGAGTGTTGCCCCTTCGTGTTTGATGAACTGGATATGTCTTGTGAACGGGGTATGTGTTTATGAATAGCCTTGTCGTATCGGGATCCGTGTTGTTGGTGTTGCTCCTGCTGGTGATCCTCTGGCGCAGGAGCAAGAGGGGCAAGACCGAGCCCTATGAGCTGCAGGAGACCCTGTTCAGCCCGGCGGAGCGCGCCTTCCTCGGGGTGCTGGATCTGGCGGTCGGCGACCAGGCCCGGGTCTTTGCCAAGGTCAGGGTGGCGGATGTGCTGACCCCGCAGGCGCGGCTGGGCAAAGGCAAATGGCAGCAGGCGTTCGACATGATCAGCGCCAAGCGCTTTGACTATCTGCTCTGCCACCCGACGGATCTCTCCTTCCTGTGCGCCGTCGAACTCGATGACAGCGCCCATCGCCACCAGAAGCGCAAGGTGCGGGATCTCTTCCTGAAGTCCGCCTGTGACAGTGCGGGCCTGCCTCTGCTGCAGATCCCGGCCAGCAGCCATTACCAGGTCGACGAGCTGCGCGAGCAGTTGTTGCCCCTGCTGGTCAAGACGAGTCTCCCGGTGGAGGAGCTGTTGCCGGGGGAGCGTCGCGAGCCGACCTTCAATCCCTTGCTGCTCGACGGGGTGGACTTGAGTGCATCCCACCACGGGGGGCGCATGTCCAGGTCGCCACAGGCCGAGCCGCCCCAGCCTGACGAGCAGGAACCGGTGCTGATGGACAACCCCTTCATCGGCCCGGATGAAGAGGAGGAGGAGGCCTCCGCCTCTGTGCCCCATTGCCCCCGCTGCGCGGCGCCCCTGGTGGCCCGGGAAGCGAAGAAGGGTCCCCATGCCGGCCGTCTGTTCCTGGCCTGCAGCCGTTTCCCCGAGTGCCGTTACGCCGCCCCCCAGGAGCAGGCCAGGCACTGATCCCCGCTCTGGCGCCGGCTGCGGCCGGCGCCTTGCCTCTCCTGCACCGCGTTCCACCCCGGGCGCCTGGCCGACAGCGGCTGTCCGAATGTGATCCCCATCCCGCCCGGGCCGCGCCAAACGCGACAAGTTTTGACAAACCGCCAGAATTTTGGCACTTTGTGGCCTTTATGACATTGTGCATAGCTAACTATCATAAGTAGTTTAAAAACAATAACTTGGCTTCAGGTGTGAGAATATGGATATGATGGCTATGGGTGTGCTGATCGTGGATGCCGATGAAGCGCGGCGTCAGCAACTGGGAACCGTGCTCTCCTTCATGGGGATCCCCTGGCAGGAGGTAGTGGAAGCCGATCTCGATGTGGCCATCGAGTCCTCCGGCCCGCTGCAAGGGATACTGACGGGCAAGCTGCTGGAGCGCACCCTCGGCGAGCTGCTCGCCGCCTTCCCCCGCATCCCCTTCCTCTCCCTGATGCCTGCGGATCACCCCAACAGCAACTTCATCGGTGGCAGCGACGAGCCCTATACCTACGAGTCCCTGACCCGTCACCTGCACTTCTGTCAGGCCTTCATCTCCCTCCATCCCCGTCAGCAGGTGCACGACAAGGGCCAGACCCTGTTGCGACTGCTGGTGGGCAAGGGGCGTGGGATCCAGGAGGTGCGCCGCCTCATCGGCCAGGTGGCACAGACAGATGCCAACGTGCTGATCCTGGGGGAGTCCGGGACCGGCAAGGAGGTGGTGGCCCGCGCCATTCACGAGCTCTCTGCCAGAAGCGCCGGCCCCTTCGTGCCCATCAACTGCGGCGCCATTCCGGCTGAGCTCCTGGAGAGCGAGCTGTTCGGCCACGAGAAAGGGGCCTTCACCGGCGCCATCGCCGCCCGTCGCGGTCGCTTCGAGCTGGCCCAGGGGGGCACCCTGTTCCTCGACGAGATCGGTGACATGCCGCTGCCGATGCAGGTCAAGTTGCTGCGGGTGCTGCAGGAGCGACTGTTCGACAGGGTCGGTGGCGGCAAGCCCATCCAGGCCGATGTGCGTATCATAGCGGCGACCCACAGGGATCTGGAGGCGATGATCCGCACCCAGGGTTTTCGCGAAGATCTCTACTATCGCCTCAACGTATTCCCCATCGAGACGCCGCCCCTGCGCGAGCGTTGCGACGATATTCCCCTGCTTTTGCAGGAGCTGCTCAACCGCCACGGGGAGCAGCACAGGGGGATCATCCGCCTGACCCAGCGGGCCATGGAGTCCCTGATGCAGTACCCCTGGCCTGGCAACGTCCGCGAATTGTCGAACCTCATCGAGCGGCTGCTGATCCTCTACCCGAACCAGATCATCGACGTGGCCGACTTGCCGGGCCGCTACCGTCTGCTGCCGTGCGAGCCCAGGGACGAGCGGTTGACCGAGATGGACGAGCGGGATGCCTTGGCCGCCGTGTTCCAGACGCCCCCAGTGCTGGATCCCGGCCTTGCCGCGCCGCTACCCATGCAGCTACCCCAGGAGGGGCTCAATCTCAAGGAGATGCTGGCGGATCTCGAGGTGGAGTTGATCCGCCAGGCGCTGGAGTCCCAGGATGGAGTGGTGGCCCGCGCCGCCGACCTGCTGAGCATGCGCCGCACCACGCTGGTGGAGAAGATGAAAAAATACGGCATGAGCAAGGACAATTGAGGTCAATGCTTTGACGGATATGGTCAAGATATTGATATATAACAAATAATTTACTGGCATGGAAATTGAATAAGCTGACCCAATCGCCAGTTTGAGGTCAGCTTTATGACAATCTCGCAGCAGGACAACCCGCTCCAGTCACACGAAGTGAGTCAGCTTTATGCCATCTTCACGGCACTGCCGACCGGCGTGCTGCTGCTCGATGGGGAGGGGCGGATCACTCGCGCCAACCCAGCTGCCCTGACCCTGCTGGGGGAGCCGCTGGAGGGACAGGCCTGGCGCCAGATCATCGCCCGCTGTTTCCAGCCCAGGGAAGACGATGGCCACGAGATCTCCCTGCGCGATGGTCGCCGGGTGCAACTCTCCACCCAGCCGCTGCCGGATCAGCCCGGCCAGCTGGTGTTCATCACGGATCTCACCGAGACCCGCCAGTTGCAGGACAGGGTCAACCACATGAAACGGTTGTCGGCCCTGGGCAATATGGCGGCCTCTCTGGCGCACCAGATCCGCACCCCCCTCTCCGCCGCCATGCTCTATGCAGCCAACCTCGCGAACCGCACCCTGAAACCGGAATCCCGCACCCAGTTCCAGCAAAAGTTGATGGCTCGCTTGCAGGATCTCGAGAAGCAGATAAACGACATACTGCTGTTTGCCCGCAACGGCGACAACCAGGTGGTAGCTCCTGTCTCGGTACAGGGGCTGCTGGCGGAGGTGCAGGCCGGTGCCGAGGCCTTCTGCCAGCAGCAGGGCTGCGCGCTGCACATGGAGGCGCCTGAGCCGGATCTCTGCCTGCTCGCCAACAGCAGTGCGCTGGCCGGTGCCATCAACAACCTCATCGCCAACGCCCGGCAGGCCGGAGCCGATTCGCTCTTGGTGAGCGCGGTGCGCAGCGGTAACCGGGTAGAGATGCGCGTCCTCGACAATGGCAAGGGGATGCCTGCCCAGCTGCTCAACCAGATCTTCGAACCCTTCTTCACCACCCGCTCCCAGGGCACAGGCCTCGGGCTTGCCGTGGTGCAATCTGTGGTGCGTGCCCATCAGGGGGAGGTCAGCGTGGCCTCGGTGCCCGGAGAAGGAACCTGTTTTACCCTGTCGTTCCCCCTGCATCAACAAGCGGTGCAGCTTGGAGGTGTAGCATGAATCCCATCTTGTCCCTGTGGTGCAAGGCCTGCGGGCCCGTGGTTGGAGGTGTGGCATGACCCAGGCCCGTATTCTGGTGGTGGAAGACGACAACGGCCTGCGCGAGGCGCTGGTAGATACCCTGCTGCTCGGCGGTTACGAGTGCCGCGAGGTGGACAGCGGCGAGCGGGCCCTGCTGGCGCTCTCTCGCCAACGCTTCGACATGGTGATCTCTGACATCCAGATGGGAGGCATGGACGGCCTCACCCTGCTGGCCAACATCCGCCAGCAATATCCCCAGGTACCTGTGCTCCTGATGACCGCCTACGCCAACATCGACGGGGCCGTGCGCGCCATGCGCGAAGGGGCCATCGACTATCTGGCCAAGCCGTTTTCCCCCGAGGTGCTGCTCAACCAGGTCAGCCGCTATGTGCCGGCCCAGAAGGTGGAGAAGCGCGCCGTGGTGTACGGGGATCCCAGGACCGCCGAGCTGTTCCAGCTGGCGACCCGGGTGGCCAGAAGCGAGGCCACCGTCATGGTGACAGGCCCGAGCGGGACGGGCAAAGAGGTGCTGGCCCGCTACATCCACGACAACTCCAGCCGGGCCGAGCAGGCCTTCGTCGCCATCAACTGCGCCGCCATCCCGGAGAACATGCTGGAGGCGACCCTGTTCGGCTACGAGAAGGGGGCCTTCACCGGCGCCGTGCAGGGGTGCCCCGGCAAGTTCGAGCAGGCCCAGGGCGGCACACTGCTGCTCGACGAGATCACCGAGATGGATCTGGGGCTGCAGGCCAAGCTGCTGCGAGTATTGCAGGAGAAAGAGGTGGAGCGGCTCGGCAGCCGCAAGATGATCCCGCTGGACGTGCGGGTCATCGCCACCAGCAACCGGGATCTGAAGAAAGCGGTGCAGGACGGCCTGTTTCGTGAAGATCTCTACTACCGTCTCAACGTCTTCCCTCTGCGCTGGACCTCCCTCTGGGAGCGGCCCGGCGACATACTGCCCCTGGCGGAGCACCTGCTGGCACTCCATGCCAGTCAGCAGGGTCTGCCGACACCGCAGCTGGCCGATGCGGCGCGCGAGCGCCTGCTGACCCACCCCTGGCCCGGCAACGTGCGCGAGCTGGACAACGTGGTGCAGCGGGCCCTGATCCTCTGCCCCGAAGGTCTCATCGATTGCGAACATCTGATCCTGGAGGAGACGGACGAGGAGCTGGTGCGCCCCCTCGAGCGTCTGTCGGGGGAGGGGCTCGGCGGCGAGCTCAAGCAGCAGGAGCACCAGATCATCCTGGACACCCTGCAGGAGTGCAACGGCAGCCGCAAGGAGGTGGCCGACAAGCTCGGCATCAGCCCGCGCACCCTGCGCTACAAGCTGGCCCAGATGCGTGACGCCGGCATAGAGCTGCCCGCCTAGCACCTGTTGCCGGTGTCATGGCCTTGCTGGCCAGGCTCGATTATCATGGGGCCCTCGGCATCATGAGCCTGGGCCCCGTTGTGACTGCAGACAAGAACCTGATCGCAGACAAAGGGGAGCAGCGCCTTTACAAGGGACTCCTATGATCTCTCATCGCAAACTGGAAACCGTGCTCAATCACCTGCTCGAGCCTCATGCCATCAAGGACTACTGTCCCAACGGGTTGCAGGTGGAGGGGCGCGAGCGCATTCGCCGGGTGGTCACCGGCGTTACCGCCAGCCAGGCCCTGATCGATGCGGCCGTGGCCCTGGATGCCGATGCCATCCTAGTCCATCACGGCTACTTCTGGAGCGGGGAACCGCCCCAGATCACCGGCATGAAGCAGCGCCGCCTCAAGACCCTGCTGACCCACGATATCAACCTGTTTGCCTACCACCTGCCGCTGGACGTGCACCCCGAGGTGGGCAACAACGCCCAGCTCGCCAGACTGCTCGGCATCAAGGTGCGCCGTGGTCTCGAACCCTGGAACAGCAAGAGCGTCGCCATGGTGGGCAAGTTGGAAGAGCCCATGAGCGGAGCTGACTTTGCCAAACTGATTGCCGAACGGCTCGGTCGCGAGCCGCTCCATTGTGGCGACAGCGGCCCCGAGCTCATCAGCTCAGTGGCCTGGTGCACCGGCGGCGGTCAGAGCTATATCAACCAAGCGGCAGAGCAGGGCATCGATGCCTTCATTTCGGGTGAGGCTTCAGAGCAGACCATCCACACCGCTCGCGAGATGGGCATGCACTTCTACGCAGCTGGTCATCACGCCACCGAGCGTTACGGCGTCAAGGCGCTGGGGGAGTGGCTCGCCACCGTGCACGGGCTGGAAGTAACCTTTATCGATATCGACAATCCGGTATAGGGTCGATTAGCCGCATAGCGGCGTCATCTGACATGAATGCATGTCATGGCGTCGATATGCAGAAATGACAAGGGAGGCCAAAGCCTCCCTTTGTTACATTTTGCATGCAGCGAGCAGCGGTTACTCGCTGGCATAACCCGCCGGGCCGAGCAGGACGTCATCCAGCAGGGCTGCGCCCTCCTGCATCTTGAGCCGTCCCTCGCAGAACCACTGCACCACCAGGGGGTAGATGCTGTGTTCCTGGACCTGGACCCGGGCGGCCACCTCGTCGGCACTGTCCCCTTCGAAGATGGGGACGCGAGCCTGCAGGATAACAGGGCCGCCGTCCAGCTCCTCGGTGACGAAGTGGACGCTGGCGCCGTGCTCGCGCTCCCCATCGTCGATGGCGCGCTGGTGGGTGTGCAGCCCCTGGTATTTCGGCAGCAACGAGGGGTGGATGTTGATCATCCGCCCGGCGAAGTGACGCACCAGATCGGCGCTCAATATCCGCATAAAACCGGCCAGCACCACCAGATCCGGCTGATAGTCCGCCATCAGGGCGAGCAGGGCGACGTCATACTCTTCCCGACTGGCAAACTGCTGCTGGGCCAGGATGGCTGTCGCCACTCCGGCTTCTTTGGCGCGAACCAGACCATAGGCATCGGCCCTGTTGCTGATGACGCCGACCACCTCACCGGCAACCTTGCCGCTGGCGCAGTGGTCGAGAATGGTCTGCAGGTTGCTGCCGTTGCCGGAGATCAGCACCAGGATCCGTTTCATGGGAGAGGTCATTTTATGATGACTTGCTCTTCGCCATCGGCCGCCTTGGCGATGTGGCCTATGTGCCAGGCGTTCTCGCCTTCGGCCTTGAGCAGGGCCAGCGCCTTGTCCAGCTGATCCGCCGGCAGGGCGATGATCATGCCGACGCCGCAGTTGAAGGTGCGGTACATCTCGTGACGGGTGACGTTGCCGGCCTGCTGCAGCCAGCTGAACACCGCCGGCCACTGCCAGCTCTGCTCGTCGATCACCGCCTGGGTATTGGCGGGCAGCACGCGGGGGATGTTCTCCCAGAAGCCGCCACCTGTGATGTGGGACAGGGCGTGGATCTCGCACTCCTTGATGAGCTTGAGCACCGGCTTCACATAGATGCGGGTCGGCTCCAGCAGGGCATTGGCCAGGGTGGTCTCACCCAGCGGCTGATGCACGTCGGCCTGGGAGACCTCCAGGATCTTGCGCACCAGGGAGAAACCGTTGGAGTGGGGGCCGCTCGCGGCCAGGGCGATCAGGGCATCCCCTTCGCCGACCTTGCTGCCGTCGATGATTTCGCTCTTCTCCACCACACCGACGCAGAAACCGGCGATGTCGTAGTCTTCCCCTTCATACATGCCTGGCATCTCGGCGGTCTCGCCGCCCACCAGGGCGCAACCGGACTGCTCGCAGCCTGCACCTATGCCGGTGACCACGGCGGCGGCGGTGTCCACATCCAGCTTGCCGGTGGCATAGTAGTCGAGGAAGAACAGGGGTTCGGCGCCTTGCACGATGAGGTCATTGACGCACATGGCCACCAGATCGATGCCCACAGTGTCGTGCTTCTTCAGGTCGATGGCCAGACGCAGCTTGGTGCCCACACCGTCGGTACCGGATACCAGTACCGGCTCCTTGTAGCCAGCAGGGATTTGACACAGGGCCCCAAAGCCGCCAAGACCACCAAGGACTTCAGGACGACGAGTGCGCTTTGACACGCCCTTGATACGTTCAACCAGTGCATTGCCGGCATCGATATCTACGCCAGCATCCTTGTAGCTCAGTGAGGTTTTGTCAGTCACGCGTATTCCCCGTCATATAGAGAAGTGGAGGGTAAAATTCGGGGCGTATTCTACCAGCGGGCGGGTAAAAGCAGAAAGAAAATCGTTTGCGCGTTTTTACGTGGAAAAGCTCTACAAGCCGTGGCTTTTGTTGTATGATTCCGCGATTTTTTGGCGCCGGTTCGAGGAGATAATAATGAAAGTCGTTGAAGTCAAACACCCCCTGGTCAAGCACAAGATCGGCCTGATGCGCGAAGGCGACATCAGCACCAAGCGTTTCCGTGAACTGGCCAAGGAAGTGGGCAGTCTGTTGACCTACGAAGCGACCTCTGACTTCGAAACCGAGAAAGTTACCATCGATGGTTGGGACGGGCCAGTGGAAGTTGACCAGATCAAGGGCAAGAAGGTCACAGTCGTGCCCATACTGCGCGCCGGTCTTGGCATGATGGATGGCGTGCTCGAGCACATGCCGAGTGCCCGTGTCAGCGTGGTCGGTATCTACCGCGATGAAGAGACCCTGCAGCCGGTTCCCTATTTCGAGAAGATCGTCAGCAACATCGAAGAGCGTCTGGCCCTGGTCATCGACCCCATGCTGGCCACCGGCGGCTCCATGATAGCCACCATCGACCTGCTGAAAAAGAAGGGTTGCCAGTCCATCAAGGTGCTGGTGCTGGTTGCCGCCCCGGAAGGGATCAAGGCGCTGGAAGCCGCTCACCCCGACGTGGAGCTGTTCTGCGCCTCCATCGACCAGGGGCTGAACGAGAAGGGCTACATAGTCCCGGGTCTGGGGGATGCCGGTGACAAGATCTTCGGCACCAAGTAACCCCTGACGTCATAGCCGCTCTCTCTGAGCGCAAACGGAGCCGGCACCTTGCCGGCTTCGTCGTTTATCCCGCCCTCCTGCTTGCTGCCATGCGCGCCTTGCCGCTACCATAAGCAGTATCCCCCATTTCGAGAATCTTCTTTATGCTGAAACGCTTAGCGACTCTCCTCTGCTGTCTGCCACTCATGGTGTCGGCTGCCCAGGTGACCGACCTCTATCAGGGCAAGGCGCCAACCAGCGGCGACATGACGGCCGCCCAGTTCCAGGCATTGGGGGAGGTGCTCGTCAAGGTGACCGGCAGGCGCGACATCCTCACCCAGCCCGAGGTGGCCAAGGCGCTGGCGGCGCCCGGTGACTATGTGCAGCACTACGGCTATCAGGATGTGGGGCCGGTCAAGTTTCTCAAGGCCGATTTCAACGTGGCCAAGGTCAATGCCCTGGTAGGCCAGAGCAAGTTCCCCCTGCTCGGGCCCGTTCGCCCGCAAATGGCGATCTGGCTGGTAATAGATGAAGGGGAGCGTCGCATCCTGCCGGATCAGTCCAGCGACGGCTGGTCCGCCGCCCTGCGCGGTCAGGCCCAGGCCATGGGGTTGCCGGTCAGCATCCCGCTGATGGACCTCGATGACAACATGGCGGTCAGCGCCACCGATGTCTGGGGTCGTTTCGCCGACCCCATCCTCAAGGCGAGCGAGCGCTATGGCGCCGAGATGGTGGTGCTGGGCAAGCTGACGCCGGAAGGGGAGAAGTGGAGCATCGACTGGGGGCTCTATGGCGCCAAGCCGGGGGCTTCGGGCGGCGCAGAGCTGACCGAGCTGACCAAGGGGGCCGGCTCAGGCACCCAGGCCGAGGTGGCGCAGGGCATGGCCGATGCCCTGGCGGGCTGGCTGGTGCAGCAGTACGGCACTCGCCTGTCCGGGGTCGTCTCCAGCCAGACCCTGGTGGTGGAAGGGTTGTCCGGCATCGACGGCATGATCCAGATACAGAAGATGTTGCAGGGCATGGCCAGCGTCACCAAGGTGGCGATCGGCAAGCTGGAGGGGGACAAGGTCACCTTCAACCTGTCGCTTCAAGGGGACAAGGCCGAGCTGGTAAGGGGACTGCAACTGGAGAGTCGCCTGCACCAGATCGAAGACAATGAGAGCGGTCTGCGTTACCAATGGTCGCAGCCCTGATCCCAGGGGAATTTCCAGACCGCCCGGCATGACCCGGGCGGTTCTCTATCTGCCGCTCTGGTGATACACTTGCCCGCAAATATCACAGTCAAAGCCCAACGAGTGAAGCAACCGGCCCAACTGTCTTTAGCCGTACAATTACCGGATGATGAAACCTTCGTCAGTTTCTATCCCGGCAATAACGCCCATCTGATCACCGCCCTCAAGAATGCGGCCATCGGTCAGGGCGCTCCTTTCCTCTATTTCTGGGGAGCCAAGGGCTCCGGACGCTCCCACCTGCTGCACGCCACCTGCGCCGAGGTCAATGCCCGCGACGCTGCCGCCGCCTATCTCTCCCTGGATCAGTTCGAACAGCTGGATCCCAGCATGCTCGACGCCCTCGAAAGTCTGCCCCTGGTCTGTCTCGACAGCCTGGAAGCCATCGCCGGCAATGGGCTCTGGGAGCGGGCTTTGTTCGACTTCTACAACCGTTGGAAGGAGAAGGGCGAGGGGACCCTGGTGGTCACCGGCTGCAGCGCGCCGCGCAAGCTGGGGCTGCAACTGCCGGATCTCGCCTCCCGCCTCGACTGGGGAGTGAGTTTCCATCTCGACGAGCTCGATGACGAAGGCAAGCTCAGTGCCCTGCAGCTGCGTGCCGAGCTGCGGGGCTTCAAACTGCCCATCGATGTGGGCCGTTTCCTGCTCAACCGCTTGTCCCGCGACATGCGCACTCTGCTCACCACCCTCAATCAGCTCGACAACGCTTCATTTCGCGCCAAGCGCAAGCTCACCATCCCCTTTGTCAAAGAGATCCTCGAACTCTGAGCCAATGGTGATAGCCTGTCTGCGCCACATCCTTGAGTGGCGAGCAAAAAGAAACCCCGGCACCAGGCCGGGGTTTTTGTTCGAGCGAGGTGGCTCGCGTCATAGGGTGATTAGTGGAACTGATCTTCTTCGGTGGAGCCGGTCAGGGCTGTCACTGAAGATTGGCCACCCTGAATGACGGTGGTCACCTTGTCGAAGTAACCGGTACCGACTTCCTGCTGGTGTGCCACGAAGGTGTAGCCACGCTCGGCGGCGGCAAATTCCGGCTGCTGCACCATCTCGACGTAGTGCTTCATCCCTTCGCCACGGGCGTACTGGTAGGCCAGCTCGTACATGTGGAACCACATGTTGTGGATGCCCGCGAGGGTGATGAACTGGTACTTGTAGCCCATGTCGGACAACTCCTGCTGGAAGCGGGCTATGGTGGCATCGTCCAGGTTCTTCTTCCAGTTGAAGCTCGGGGAGCAGTTGTAGGCCAGGATCTTGTCCGGGTACTGGGCCTTGATGGCTTCGGCAAACTGACGTGCCTCGTCCAGGTCCGGCTTGGCGGTTTCACACCACACCATGTCGGCGTAAGGGGCGTAGGCCAGGCCGCGGGAGATGGCCTGCTCGATACCGGCCTGCACCTTGTAGAAGCCCTCGGCGGTACGCTCCCCGGTCAGGAAGCCGGCATCGTAGGGATCGGCGTCCGTGGTCAGCAGGTCGGCGGCGTTGGCGTCGGTACGGGCGATCACCAGGGTGGTGGTGCCACAGACGTCGGCGGCCAGACGGGCGGCGATCAGTTTTTGCACCGCTTCCTGGCTCGGCACCAGCACCTTGCCACCCATATGACCGCACTTCTTGACCGAGGCCAGCTGATCTTCGAAGTGCACGCCGGCGGCGCCCGCTTCAATCATGCCTTTCATCAGCTCGAAGGCGTTCAGCACGCCGCCGAAACCGGCTTCGGCATCCGCCACTATCGGCAGGAAGTAGTCGATGAAGCCGGCATCCTGCGGGCCCACCTTGTTGGCCCACTGGATCTGGTCGGCACGGGCGAAGGAGTTGTTGATGCGCTCCACCACGGACGGTACCGAATTTGCCGGGTAGAGGGACTGATCCGGGTACATGGTGGAGGAGAGGTTGTTGTCCGCCGCCACCTGCCAGCCGGAGAGGTAGATGGCCTCTATGCCCGCCTTGGCCTGCTGCACCGCCTGACCGCCGGTCAGGGCGCCGAGGCAGTTTACATAACCTTTCTTGGCGCCGCCGTGGATCAGCTCCCACAGCTTGTCGGCGCCACGCTGGGCCAGGGTGTGTGCTGGCTGCAGGCTGCCACGCAGGTTCACCACGTCTTCGGCGCTGTAGCCGCGTTTGATCCCTTTCCAGCGGGGGTTTTCCGCCCAGTCTTTCTCGATAGCCTGGATCTGTTGCTCACGGGTCAGTGCCATATCAGTTCCCTCTTTCATTGATTTCACGTTTCCATTGACTTGTTATTGGCGAGCCCCGCCCGGGGCCCGTGATTCAGAGCCGCTCGTATCCGGGCAGCGTCAGAAAATCGATCAGAGTGTCGGCGCAGGTGATCTGCTCCATCAGCTCGCCTGCCTCGGCAAAGCGCCCTGCCTGCCAGCGGGCATCGCCCACCTCTGCTTTGACCACCTCCTGCTCCTCGGCCAGCATCTGGCGGAACAGCGCTTTGGTCACCACCTTGCCGTTCGACAGGCTCTTGCCGTGTCGTATCCACTGCCAGATGGAGGTGCGGGATATTTCGGCGGTGGCGGCATCTTCCATCAGACCGTAGATGGGTACGCAGCCGTTGCCGTTGATCCAGGCTTCCAGGTACTGCAGGGCGACCCGGATATTGGTGCGCATGCCAGCCTCGGTACGCTCGCCCTCGCAGGGGGCCAGCAGATCCGCCGCCGTGATGGGAGCATCCTGCTCGCGCAGCACGCCGAGCTGGTTTTTGGCGCCAGCCGGGATGGCGGCGTTGAACACCGCCATGGCGGTATCGGCGAGGCCGGGGTGGGCAACCCAGGTGCCGTCGTGGCCGTTGCTGGCTTCACGCTCCTTGTCCGCTTTCACCTTGGCGAAGACCTCGGCGTTCACTGCCGGATCTTTGGCCGGAATGAAGGCCGCCATGCCACCCATGGCCAAGGCGCCGCGCTTGTGGCAGGTCTTGATCAGCAGCCGTGAATAAGCAGACAGGAAGGGCTTGTCCATGGTGACCACCTGGCGGTCCGGCAGGACGCGGTCAGGGTGGTTCTTCAAGGTCTTGATGTAGCTGAAGATGTAGTCCCAGCGGCCGCAGTTCAGCGCCACTATGTGATCCTTCATCTGATAGAGCAGCTCGTCCATTTCGAACACCGCCGGCAGGGTTTCGATCAGCACGGTGGCCTTGATGGTGCCGCGGGGCAGACCGAACCTGTCCTCGGTCCAGGCGAACACCTCGCTCCACCAACGCCCTTCCAGATGGCTCTGCAACTTGGGCAGGTAGAAGTAGGGACCTGACCCCTTGGCCAGCAGCGCCTGATGGTTGTGCAGGAAGTAGAGTGCAAAGTCTAACAGGCCGCCCGGGATGGGCGCACCATCGAAGGTGACGTGTTTTTCCGGCAGGTGCAGACCACGGACCCGGCAGATGAGGACGGCCGGATCCAGGTTCAGGGTATAGGCCTTGCCCTCGGGGCTGGTGTAGGAGACGGTGCCGTTGACCGCATCGCGCAGGTTGATTTGCCCCTCGATCACCTTGTTCCAGGCCGGCGCCAGTGAGTCCTCGAAGTCCGCCATGAACACTTTGACATTGGCGTTGAGGGCATTGATGACCATCTTGCGCTCGACCGGGCCGGTGATCTCCACACGCCTGTCTTGCAGATCGGCGGGGATGCCGCGAATGGTCCAGTCACCGGCACGGATGTGGGCGGTTTCTGGCAGGAAGTCCGGCAACTCGCCGCCATCGATGCGGGCCTGGCGAGCCACCCGTTGTTTCAGCAGCTCATTGCGCTGAGGAGCGAAGCGTTCCACCAGTTCGGATACCAGGGCCACCGCATCCGGCGTCAGGATCTGCGCGTAATCGGGAAGCATCTCGCCTTGGATATGCAGACGGGTGCTGCTGATGGTCTGGGCCGGTGCCGACATAGGTTTCACTCCTTTGAAAGTTACATTTTGAACTTACTAACTACGACTAACGTCTATATCCCTTTCTCTCAAACTCCCCGTAACAGCGGGGTAACACGACTCATAAGGTGCAAAATAATGCTTGGTTCGTCAACTTGATTTTTAAAACGGGTGTTTTTGGTTGGTGTTTAAGTTTATGTTTTTAAAGTATTTATAAGATTAGCATAAAAGCTCTACGCAGATGGTTATGCTCTCGGCTGGCAAGGCCGTCAGGGGGGATGAAAGAGCCAGGTGCGGCACATCAAAAATGTAATTAATTACGTAATAAAATTACCAATGCAAAAACAAATCCCGACCTTACTCCAGGCTTTGCGAAAACAGCTGTATGAAATGCCTGCTGCCAACACAGTCGGCATCTGGCATGTGAAGCCATTGACAGGTGAACTGCTGTTTAAAACAAAATGGTCAAATCTTGCGAGGCGGGGGCAGCGCAGAGCGTGTGGTGGAAATGACGAGCAATAACGTAGGTTTGTATCAAGGGGTTGGAGCAGGGGGGAGGGAGATGACGGGGAACGGAGTAGTGAATAACACCAATCCCTGGATGTTTATCAGCATTTTATGGTTATTTTCGTTGACGGCTTTTTAGCCGGGTCAGGACGGGGTGCCGGACAGCAAAACCGGCCTTTCGTCCGCAGGGTTGGAGAGGGACTGGGCCAGATCCGCCTCAGTAGTCATCATCCGGCGCGGCGAGATCGATCACGTCCAGATGCACTGTGCCGCCGAGGCCGGTGTCGGTGGATTCGGGATCGGAATGGGGTGAGGAGAGAAGGGGCTGATCGGGCTGTGTGTCGACTGCTTGATTCATGGGTGCTTGCCTCAATGGATTGCAAGCCGGTTGGTGATTCCCTCACCCTGACGCCACCTCCCTGTCTGATGGCCGGCGGAAAAGTTGCGTATCCTAGCGGGACTTTATGAAAGCTTCAAGTGGTTCTGTATAAAATTTATGCCGGCACGGCCTCTGTGCAAGATACAGGGGAGATATAAGAAGAGGGCGTGCAGGGGACGGGCAGAAAACAGGCAAAAAAATAGCCCAGTCGTTTGACTGGGCTATTTTCGGGGAAAATGGTCGGTGTGAGAGGATTCGAACCTCCGACCCTCTACACCCCATGCAGATGCGCTACCTGGCTGCGCTACACACCGACGGAGTCAGCTCGGCTGACGGGAAAGGAGTCTAATAGGATGATCCTAAGGGTGCAACTCCTTTTTTATCAGGGAGATGCCGATTGCTTCTTTATTGCTCAACCAAGATGCAACTTGGGCCTTGGCGGGAGTTTTGGCATAATCGCCGCCCACCTCGCCCGGTGCCGGTGGCCCTGTATCCGGGCCGAGCGGACAGGGCCGTCTTTGATGATGAATACAGATAAATGAGAGGAACGGCCGTGGAGCCAGCACAGAAGAACGCAGCCGAGATGCAGATCACCCAGGACGAGCGCTGGATGCATCATGCCATGGCCTTGGCGGCCAGGGCGGAAGGGGAAACGGGTGAGATCCTGGTCGGCACTGTGCTGTTGTCCGAGGTGCGCAGGTTGCATAGCGACAGAGAGGTAAGGGCGTGACGCCATCAGAAAACAATGATGTCTTTGATCAGGCACGGCAGGACGAGCGCTGGATGCGTCATGCTATGGCCTTGGCGGCCAGGGCGGAAGGGATAGGCGAAATCCCGGTCGGTGCCGTGCTGGTGCTGGGGGACGAGGTGGTCGGCGAGGGGTGGAACCGCTCCATCAGCGCCCATGACGCCTGCGCCCATGCGGAGATCATGGCGATCCGCGCCGCTGGCATCACGCAGCAGAACTACCGGCTGCTCGATACCACCCTTTATGTGACTCTGGAGCCCTGCTGCATGTGTGCCGGCGCCCTCATCCATAGCCGGGTGAAGCGGGTGGTCTACGGGGCGCAGGATCTCAAGACGGGGGCGGCGGGCTCGGTGTTCGACATTTTACAGGACCCGCGCCACAACCACAGAGTGGCATTGACGGGGGGGGTGCTGGCAGAGGCCTGCTCGGCCCAGCTGTCGGACTTCTTCAAGCGGCGGCGCGCCGAGAAGAAGGCGGCCAGAGAGGCGCTGAAACAAAGTGGTGGCCCCACCCTCTGAGGCGGACGAGGGGCATCGTCTTGCCCCCGCTCTGAATTTCTTCACACATCCTCATATAAAACAGAAGGTTGGCACTGCTGCTTGCCCTCAATCTCCTGCCTGTATCCCCCCTGAAATAACCTCTTCACAGAGGCTCTTGATGTAACAAAACTGTCATGCAACCGCCATATAATGCCGCCAAGCCTAGCTCACATTGAGGTCTTGCATGTCATCGGAATCGTTAAACCTGGTCATGGCGGGCAGTAGAAAACGCCGGATCAAGGATAAATTGGCCAAATACGGCGTCACCACAGGGGGAGCCCTGGTACTGGTGGCCCTGCTGCTTATCTTCTTCTACCTGCTCTATGTGGTGAAACCCATCTTCAATGGCGCCAGCGTAGAGGCAACCTCCTCCTTTACCCTGCCGACGCAGGGCAAGACGGCCTGGCTCGGGGTCGAGGAGCAGAACGAGATAGGGTATCGCTTCAACGACCAGGGTCAGGTCGGCTTCTTCGCCGTCAAGGCGGATGGCGGCGTCAAGGTGGGCCAGGTGCTGGGCCAGGCCAGTGTCGCCGGTGACGTCACCGCCGTCGCCGTGCCGGCACCGGGCCAGAAGCTCATCGCCTATGGCTTTGCCGACGGCAAGGCCACTGTGGTGCAGCCCTCGTTCAAGGTCTCCTACCCGAACGACGTGCGCGTCATCGAGCCCAGCCTGCAATATCCCTTCGGCGAAGAGCCTGTGGTGATAGATCCCCAAGGCAAGGCGCTGACCCGCATGGTGTTCGAGGCGACCAAGGACAAGATGGCCACCGCCGCCGTGACCGAGGATGGCCGCGGCGTGATGACGGTGATGAGCGGTGAGGAGAACTTCCTCTCCGGGGAAGTCGAGTGGAGCAGCCAGAACTACGCCATTCCTTCCCTGCCTCGTCACGTGGATCAGATGCTGCTGACCCCCAACCTGCGCATCCTGTTCGTGCGTGAAGGCAATCGCCTGTCGGTCTATGACATCCACAACCTGAGCGACATCTCCCTGCGCGACGTCATGGAGATCAATGCCCCCAACGCCGACGTGACCCAGGTTGCCCTGCTCTCCGGCGCCTCCTCCCTGCTGGTGGGCAATGACAATGGCGTCATCTCCCAGTGGTTCGAGGTGGCGAAGGACGGCAAGCGCCAGTTCACCCAGATTCGTGACTTCAAGGGCGACGGCCCGGTCGCGCTGCTGACCCCCGAGCATTTCCGCAAGGGCTTCATCAGCGCCGCCAAAGACGGCACCATCAACTTCTTCCACGCCACCGGCGAGGCTAAGCTGCTCGGCGAGACCATAGAAGGCGGCGCCCTGGCGGCCTTGGCCATCTCTCCCCGCCACAACCTGCTGCTGACCCAGCAGGGGAATGACTTCAAGGTCTTTGAGGTGGAGAACGATCACCCCGAGGTGACCTGGTCTGCCCTGTGGCAGGAGGTGTGGTACGAAGGTTATCCCGAGCCCATGTATGTGTGGCAGTCCACCTCTGCCAGCAACGACTTCGAAGCCAAGCTGAGCCTGGTGCCCCTGGTATTCGGGACCCTCAAGGCCTCCTTCTACGCCATGCTGTTTGCGGTACCGCTCGGCGTGGCCGGTGCCATCTACACCGCCTACTTCATGTCGGCGGGCCTGCGCAAATACGTCAAGCCGACGGTGGAGATCATGGCGGCGCTGCCGACCGTTATCCTCGGCTTCCTGGCGGGCCTGTGGCTGGCACCCATCATCGAGGGTGCGCTGCCCGGGGTGATCCTGCTGCTGCTGTTGCTGCCCATGGGCATGTTGCTCACCGCCCTGGTGTGGAACTACCTGCCGGAGCGCGGCAAGTCCTGGCTGCCGGAGGGCTGGCACGCCATCCTGCTCATTCCTGTGCTGTTGCTGATTGGCTGGGGCGCCTTCGCCTTGAGCCCGCTCATCGAGAATGCCTTCATGCACGGCGATTCGCGCATCTGGCTGACCCACGAGATGGGCATCAAGTTTGACCAGCGCAACTCCCTGGTGGTCGGTATCGCCATGGGCTTCGCCGTCATACCCACCATCTTCTCCATCGCCGAAGATGCGGTCTTCTCGGTGCCCAAGCACCTGACTCAGGGCTCGCTGGCGCTCGGCGCCACCCCTTGGCAGACCCTGAGCCGGGTGGTGATCCTGACCGCGAGTCCGGGCATCTTCTCGGCGGTGATGATGGGCCTGGGCCGCGCCGTGGGCGAGACCATGATAGTGCTGATGGCCACCGGCAACACCCCCATCATGGACTTCTCCATGTTCCAGGGGCTGCGTACCCTGGCGGCGAACATAGCGGTGGAGATGCCGGAGTCGGAAGTGGGCAGTTCCCACTACCGGGTGCTCTTCCTCGCGGCCTTCGTCCTCTTTGTGTTCACCTTTATGTTCAACACCCTGGCCGAGTTCATTCGTCAGCGGTTGCGCGAAAAATACAGCTCTCTGTAATGAGCCGTTCTCTTAAAAAGCGGCGTTCTGTATATGGACAAGGAATCAACAATGGGTAAGTGGTTTAAATCAGGGGCCCCCTGGATCTGGATGACAGGCGGCGCCGTCAGCCTGAGTCTGGTAGCCGTACTGGGTCTGTTGCTGCTGATCGGCTGGCGTGGTCTGGTCTACTTCTGGCCGCACCCCATCTATGAGTGGCAGCTTGAAGATGCCAGCGGCAACAAGAGCGTGCTGATCGGCGAGATCAACGACCGCGAGATGGTACCAGTGGAGCGGCTGCGCGCCGCGGGCCAGGCGCTGGAGGGGGAAGAGCGCGAGCTGCTGACCCGTTATCTGGTCAAGACCGGCAACCGTGAGTTTGTCGACCTCGATTTTCGCTGGGTGCTGGAGACCGACATCAAGTCCCAGAGCCAGCCGGCCGAGCTCGCCATGGTGGAGCGTGCCACCAACGGCAACTTCTACGGTTACATCACCTCGGTGAAAGAGGATGGCAAGGAGCTGACGGCAGATCTGCATCCTGCCCTGCAGCGGGTGCTGGCTCGTGCCAACGCCCTGTCGGAGCAGGCCAACGATCTGCAAAAGGGAGACATCGGCGGCATCAACTACCAGCTGGAGCGACTGCGTCTGAAAGAGCGCAAGGCGGAGCTGGAAGGGGAGCTGACCGACGCGCTCAAGGCGGATCTCGCCGCGCAGCGCCAGGCCCTGAACGATCGCTATCTGGTGCTGGAGAAGGAGCTCTTCTCCCTGCGCGCCCAGGCGGATCGTGACGCCATTACCGTCAAGGATATGCGTGGCGAGCTGGTGACCATGCCCATGTCCAAGGTGCTGGACGTGGTCTGGCCCAACGACATGAGCCTGCCCGCCAAGGTAGGACACTGGTTCCACCAGATTGGCAAGTTCGTCTCCGACGATCCCCGTGAGGCCAACACCGAGGGCGGCGTCTTCCCCGCCATCTTCGGCACCGTCTTCATGGTGTTGCTGATGGCCATCATAGTGACACCCCTCGGCGTGGTGGCCGCTGTCTACCTGCACGAGTACGCGGGCAAGAACAGCCTGACCAAGATCATCCGCATCGCGGTGATCAACCTGGCGGGTGTGCCCTCCATCGTCTACGGCGTGTTTGGCCTCGGCTTCTTCGTCTACACGCTCGGTGGTTCGTTAGACCAGCTGTTCTACCCGGAAGCGCTGCCGAGCCCGACCTTTGGCTCCCCCGGCGTCATCTGGTCGGCGCTGACCCTGGCCATCCTGACCCTGCCGGTGGTGATCGTCTCCACCGAAGAGGGGCTGGCGCGGATCCCGAGCACCATACGCCAGGGCTCCCTGGCCCTGGGGGCCACCCAGGCCGAGACCCTGTGGCGCATAGTGCTGCCCATGGCGAGCCCGGCCATCATGACAGGCCTCATCCTGGCGATAGCCCGGGCCGCCGGTGAAGTGGCACCGCTGATGCTGGTGGGGGTGGTGAAGCTTGCTCCCACGTTGCCGATGGATGGCAACTTCCCGTACTTGCACGTGGAGCGCAAGTTCATGCACCTGGGCTTCCACATCTATGACGTCGGCTTCCAGAGCCCGAACGTCGAGGCGGCACGGCCCCTGGTCTATGCCACCTCCTTCCTGCTGGTGACTGTGATAGTGGGCCTCAACCTGACGGCTATCGGTATTCGTAACCACCTGCGCGAGAAATTCCGGTCGCTGGAGCATTGATAGACCAGCTACCACAGAGACGGGCCGGGAACAGGGTTCCCTGCCAGCCAAGCGTTCAGGCCGCGGGCAACGAGAGTGCCCGCCGCCACAAAGAGAATTTGAGGTAACAGATGATCAACGTAACACCGACTTCGACCCAGCATACCGCCCTGGACCTGCTCAACCTGAGCCCGGAGCAGACCGCCCTGGAGGTCAAGGATCTCAACCTGTACTACGGCAACAAGCAGGCACTGTTCAACGTCAACATGAAGATCCCCAAAGGCCAGGTCACCGCCTTTATCGGCCCGTCCGGCTGTGGCAAGTCCACCCTGCTGCGCTGCATCAACCGGATGAACGACCTGGTGGAGATCTGCCGCATCGAGGGGGAGATCCAGCTGCACGGCCACAACATCTACGACAAGAGCGTGGATGTCTCCGCCCTGCGCCGTCAGGTGGGCATGGTGTTCCAGCGCCCGAACCCCTTCCCGAAATCCATCTACGAGAACGTGGTCTATGGCCTGCGCCTGCAGGGCATCAACGACCGCCGCACCCTGGACGAGGCCGCCGAGCGTTCACTGCGCGGCGCGGCGCTGTGGGAAGAGGTGAAGGATCGCCTGCACGACAACGCATTCGGCCTCTCAGGTGGTCAGCAGCAGCGTCTGGTGATCGCCCGTGCCATCGCCATCGAGCCGGAAGTGCTGTTGCTCGATGAACCGACTTCGGCGCTCGACCCCATCTCTACCCTCACCATCGAGGAGCTGATCAACGAGCTCAAGAGCCAGTTCACCGTGGTGATAGTGACCCACAACATGCAGCAGGCGGCGCGGGTGTCGGATCAGACCGCCTTCATGTACATGGGCGAGCTCATCGAGTACTCGAACACCAACACCATCTTCACCACCCCGGCCAAGAAGAAGACCGAGGACTACATCACCGGTCGTTACGGTTAAGAGATGAGGATGACTGACATGAACCACAAGAAACAGATTGGCGGTCGGTTCAACGGCTAAGGCATAATCGGAGCAACAAGGATTATTTGTATGGACAATATGAACCTCAATAAACACATCTCCGGTCAGTTCAATGCCGAGCTCGAGAACGTGCGCAACCAGGTGCTGGTGATGGGCGGTCTGGTGGAGCAGCAGCTGACCGACGCCATCTCCGCCATTCACATCCAGGATCTGGATGCGGCGCGCAAGATAGTGGCCAACGACCACAAGGTCAACGCCATGGAAGTGGCCATCGACGAGGAGTGCACCCGCATCATCGCCAAGCGCCAGCCTACTGCGTCCGACCTGCGCCTGGTGATGGCCATCATCAAGACCATCACGGATCTGGAGCGCATCGGCGATGTGGCGGACAAGATAGCCCGCATGCTGACCGACAACGCCAACAAGCCGCAGCCGCCGTTGGTGTCGCTCGAGAACATGGGCCGTCGCACCATCAAGATGCTGCACGACGTGCTCGACGCCTTCGCCCGCATGGATCTGGAGGCGGCCATCACCGTCTACAAGGAAGACGACAAGGTGGATCGGGAGTACGAGTCCATCATCCGCGAGCTGATGACCTACATGATGGAAGATCCCCGCACCATCCCCCAGGTACTCAACGTCCTGTGGGCGGCGCGCGCCATAGAGCGGGTCGGCGATCGCTGCCAGCACATCTGCGAATACATCGTCTATTACGTCAAGGGCAAGGACGTACGCCACACCAAGGCGGATGAACTGAGCGACCTGCTCGGCAAGCATTGAATCCACGATGAATAAAAAGGCGCGTTGAGCGCCTTTTTTATTGCATTGGGGGGCGGCTTAAGATAACGCGCCCCACGGGGCGCTTTTCTGCTAGAATATTGCCCCTGTGTGAGTCCCGGATGGAGTCACGGTCCGGTTTCCCGGGCCCAGTTTGCCGTCTTGTGCTAAGGCGGCTGTCGCAATAGGTTAATCATGAGTTTTGCCGATAGTTTGTTCTTTCTGATGCTGCTGGTCGCCGGCAGTGTGTTCTTCTCGCTCTCCGAGATCTCTCTCGCCGCCTCCCGCAAGATCAAGTTGCAGGTGATGGCCGACGAGGGCAATCGCCATGCCGAAAAAGTGCTGGCACTGCAGGCCCAGCCGGGTAACTTCTTTACCGTGGTGCAGATAGGCCTCAATACGGTCGCCATCCTGGGCGGCATCCTGGGCGAATCCGCCCTGAACCCCGCCATCAAGCAGTTCGTTGCCGGCTTCTATCAGGGCCCCTGGCTCGGCCAGATAAGCTCTGCGGCCTCCTTCGTGTTCGTCACCGGCATGTTTATCCTGATCGCCGATCTGATGCCCAAGCGCCTCGCCATGACCATGCCGGAGCGGATCGCCGTGGTGGTAGTGCGCCCCATGCTGCTGTGCGTGACCCTGCTGATGCCGCTGGTGTGGTTCTTCAACGGTCTGGCCAACGCCCTGTTCCGCCTGCTGCGGGTCTCCATGGTGCGCAACGACGAGATCACCTCGGACGACATCTACGCTGTGATGGACGCGGGTGCCGAGGCCGGCGTCATCCAGCGCGAGGAGCATCAGCTCATCGAGAACGTGTTCGAGCTGCAGTCCCTCGGCGTCACCTCCGCCATGACGGCGCGGGAGAGCCTCATCTACTTCACCCTGCAGGAGGGGGAGGAGAGCATCAAGGCGAAGATAGCCGAGCACCCCCACAACAAGTTCCTGGTCTGTGACCACAACCTCGACAGCATCAAGGGGTTCGTGGACGCCAAGGAGCTGCTGATCCGCGTCATCAGCGGTCAGAGCATCGATCTCAACAGCGGCTCCCTGGTGCAGAACGTCATCATCATTCCCGACACCCTCAACCTCTACGAGGCGATGGAGTACTTCAAGAACCACAGGGGCGACTTCGCCGTGGTGATGAACGAGTACGCCCTGGTGGTGGGCATAGTCACCATGAATGACCTGATGAGCACCGTCATGGGGGAGTGGGCCACCCACGTGGTGGAAGAGCAGATAGTCCAGCGGGACGAGAACTCCTGGCTGGTGGACGGGGTCACCCCCATCTCGGACGTGATGCGGGCCTTCGACATCGAGGAGTTCCCGGAGAGCCAGAACTACGAGACCATCGCCGGTTTCATCATGTTCATGCTGCGCAAGATCCCCAAGCGCACCGACTCGGTGAAATACGCGGGCTACAAGTTCGAAGTGGTCGACATCGACAGCTACAAGATCGACCAGCTGCTGGTGACCCGGGTCGAACCCGTGCTGACCGAGAAACCCATGGATCCTGCGATGTGATTGGATACCAGGCTCTCCAAGCGCGCCTGGTGTCGGTGAAATACGTGGGTTACAAGTTCGAAGTGGTCGACATCGACAGCTACAAGATCGATCAGTTGCTGGTCACCCGGGTCGAACCCGTGCTGACCGAGAAACCCATGGATCCTGCGATATGATTGGATACCAGGCTCTCCAAGCGCGCCTGATGTCGGTGAAATACGCGGGCTACAAGTTCGAAGTGGTCGACATCGACAGCTACAAGATCGACCAGCTGCTGGTCACCCGGGTGGAGCCTGTGCTGGCCGAGAAACCCGCCCTGGAATCGTGAAAGGAGTTACCAAGGAGTCATGAAGATGCCGTCTTATTCCCGTGCGTTGAGCTGTGTGGCTCTCGCCCTGGCGCTGGGGGCCTGCAGCCAGAGCGCTCCCCGCAAACCCGCCGCCGCCCCCAAGCCAGTGGCCCCCAAGGCCGCCGTGGTGGCGCCGCAGCCGGACCCTGATGCAGTGGTGCAAAGCGCAGTGGCAGAGCCGAGCCCGGTGTTCGATGAGGAGTACCATGGTCCTGATCAGGGGTCGCTGGAGTCGGTGACCGCCCTGTTCGCCCGTGGCTACATCGAGTCGGCCATGCGTGAGACCATGCTGGCGGCGGTGCACAGCGATTACCCCTTGCTCGGCATGCGGGACGTGCGCCTGACCGACCCTGTGGCCAAGTTCCTCACCTCGGCCCAGGCCCGTACCACGGCCCACGACTATCTCTATGCCGGGGTGCAGCGCAGGCTGGGCCGCCCCCTGAGCCCGGCCCAGTGGGAGCAGATCTGGCAAGGATTCCCCCAGCAGGGGCGAGTCTCCGACTGGGTCAAGCAGACCAAGCGGGTACTGGCAGGGCGCTGAGTCGTCAGCCCATCCATGCTTCACAAGAGGCCACCCCCAGGGGTGGCCTCTTTTCGTTCAGGCCCTGGGTGGCAAGGATGCGGGGTCTCCCTTTGCCGCTATCATCCTGAGCTTGCTCAGATTTGTTCGTAGTTCCCGATTGCCTCTCCCTCTGCTTTGCGCCATGATGCACAGGACTTATAGCCGTCTAGATGTTTTGATGGCTTAATGTTTTTTCACACAATAAACACCCGTCATGACGGGGACACGCAGAGAGACAGAGATGGATACAAAGGATTTGTGGGTACTGGATGGCGGCATGGGGCGTGAGCTGGCACGGCGGGGCGCACCGTTTCGCCAGCCGGAGTGGTCCGCCCTGGCCCTGATGGAAGCACCAGAGACGGTGCGCGAGGTGCATCAGGCCTATGTGGCGAGCGGTGCCCGTGTCATCACCACCAACAGCTATGCCCTGGTGCCCTTTCATATCGGTGACGAGCGCTTCGCCGCGGATGGCGAGCGGCTTGCAGCCCTGGCCGGGCAGCTGGCCCGCGACGTGGCCGACGGGCAGGCTGGCGCCGTGCAGGTGGCCGGCTCCCTGCCACCACTGTTTGGCTCCTACCGTGCCGACCTGTTCGAGGCGGACAGGGTGAGCGAGCTGGCGACGCCGCTGATCCGGGGCCTGGCTCCCCGGGTGGATCTCTGGCTGGCCGAGACCATGAGCCTGATCGCCGAGCCGCTGGCCCTCAAGGCGCTGCTGCCCGAGGATGGCAAGCCGTTCTGGGTCTCCTTCACCCTGGAGGACGAGGCGCCGGGGAGCGAACCCAGACTGCGCTCCGGTGAGCGGGTGGCCGATGCCGTCACTGCACTGGTGCCGGTCGGGGTGAGCGCCATCCTGTTCAACTGCTGCCAGCCCGAGGTGATCGAAGGGGCGCTCAAGGTGGCGAGCGCCGGCTTGCAGGCACTGGGCCGCACCGACATTCGCCTCGGCGCCTATGCCAACGCCTTCCCGCCCCAGCCCAAGGAGGCCACCGCCAACGACGGGCTGGACGAGATCCGCGCCGATCTGGGGCCACAGGATTACCTCGGCTGGGCCGAGCGTTGGCGCGGTACCGGGGCCTCCCTCATCGGCGGCTGCTGCGGCATAGGCCCGGAGCACATCCAGGCCCTGACCAGCCGGCTGCGCTAAGGAGATCCCATGAAAGAGAGCAAGATAGGCCTCTGGTCCCTCACCGCCCTGGTGTTCAGCTCCATGGTGGGGGCGGGGATCTTCAGCCTGCCCCAGAACATGGCCGAGGTGGCGGGGGCCCGCGCCGTGCTGATCGGCTGGGGTGTCACCGGGGTGGGCATTCTGGCGCTCGCCGCGAGCTTCCTCTATCTGTCGCGGCTAAGACCCGAGCTAGACGGTGGCATCTACAGCTATGCCCGCGCCGGCTTTGGGGATCTGGTGGGCTTCTTCTCCGCCTGGGGCTATTGGCTCTGCGCCACCATCGGCGTGGTGGGTTATCTGGTGATCGCCTTCGCGGCGCTGGGCAGCTTCGTCGATACGCCGGAACAGGTGTGGTTCGGTGAGGGCAACACCCTGGCGGCCTTCATCGGCGAGTCCTGCATCCTCTGGGCGGTGCACCTGCTGGTGGCCCGCGGCGTGCAGCAGGCGGCCCTGTTCAACCTGGTGGCGACCCTGGCCAAGAGCCTGCCGCTGCTGCTGTTCATCCTGTTCGCCTGCTACTGGTTCGATCCGGTCACCTTCGCGGCGGATCAGCAGGGCAGCACCCTGGCGGTGCCGGTCTCCGAGCAGGTGCGCAACACCATGCTCATCACCCTCTGGGTCTTCACCGGCATCGAGGGGGCGGCGGTGCTCTCGGCCCGGGCGAGAAACAAGCGGGATGTGGGTACGGCCACCGTGCTCGGGGTGGTGCTGGCGCTGCTGCTCTATGTGCTCATCTCTGTGCTGGCGCTCGGGATATTGAGTCGCCCCGAGCTCGCGGCCCTGCCCAACCCCTCCATGGCGGGGCTGATGGCCCAGATGACAGGCTCCTGGGGCAAGGTGCTGATCAGCGTCGGTCTCATCGTCTCCGTGCTCGCCTCCTACGTGAGCTGGACCCTGTTCTCGGCCGAGGTGCCCTTCAGCGCGGCGCGCCACGGCGCCTTCCCGGCCATCTTCCGGCGCCAGAACCGCAACGGCACCCCCATAGCGTCCCTCTGGCTCACCAGCCTGACGGTGCAGGGCTGCCTGCTGCTGGTGTGGCTGCTGGGCAAGGGGTATACCAACCTGCTGCTCATCTCCACCTCCATGATACTGGTGCCCTACCTGTTGATCGGCCTCTTCCTGCTCAAGCTCTCCTTGAGTGGAGAGGGCAATGGCCTGGTGCGGGCGGTGGCACTGGTGTCGAGCTGTTATGGTCTCTGGCTGCTCTATGCCGCCGGGGTGGAGTATCTGCTGCTCTCCTTGCTGCTCTACGGGCCGGGTCTGCTGCTGTTTCTCTACAGTCGCCGTCAGCTCGGGGCGGAGCAGCGGCTCAGCCTGCGCGAGCGGCTGCTGGCCGGGATAACCCTGGTGAGCCTGGTGCCCGCCATCTGGTCCTTTGCCCACGTCTGAGGGACCTGACGATCAAATGCAAGAGAGCGCCCAAGGGCGCTCTCTTTTTTGTGGCGTGTGGCTCAGGTGCTCCCCGGGCCCGCCGGTTTGCCAAACAGCACCTTGAGCTTCTCTGACCAGGGCAGGCCGCGGGCGTCGCGCAGCATGTCGCGCCACTCGTGGAAGGTGAGGGTAAGGGGGTTGAAGCTGTGGACGGGCTTGGTGATACCGAAGCGACAGGGCTCGGTGGGGTCCTCTTCCACGAAGGTACCAAACAGCCGATCCCAGATGATCAGCACCCCGGCGAAGTTGCGGTCTATGTACTTGGCGTTGCTGGCGTGGTGCACCCTGTGGTGGGAAGGGGTATTGAGGATCCACTCCAGCTTGCCGAGCTTGCCCACCACCTGGGTGTGGACGAAGAACTGAAAGCCCAGGCTGAGGAGCACTGTGGCGACCACGGCCTCGGGGGGGAAGCCGATGAGGATCATGGGGATCCAGAACAGCCACATGCCGGAGACGGGGTACATCAGACTCTGGCGAAAGGCGGTGGAGAGGTTGAGCCGCTCCGAGCTGTGGTGCACCACGTGGGAGGCCCACAGCCAGCGCACGTGGTGGCTGGCAAAGTGGAACAGCCAGTAGCAGAGATCCTGCAACAGGAAGAGCAGCAGCACGCTCCAGAGGTTCAGCTCGATATCCAGCAGCCGCCAGCCCCACAGCGCGTCATAGAGGTAGGCGATGGCGATGGCTGTCAGGGCATCTCCCCCCTGATGCATCAGCGCCAGGGCGGCGTTGGCGAACAAGTCCCGCCACTGGTAGGTGGCGGTGGGAAAGGCCGCGCCGTGCTTGCGCAGATAGAGCATCTCCCAGCCGACGAAGGCCAGAAAGACGGGGGAGAGGTAGAGCAGCAGCAGTTGCACATCCATGTGAGGCATCCGGTTGGACCAGTTGGATTCCAGCATACCGAATGGATTTAAAATTTCATTAACATCCTGTCACCGTCCGCGCGACGGGCAGCCAGATGACGACGTCTTGCTTCGTTAAGGATCAGGGGGGAGATGGCGAGGTGAGAATAGTGAAGAGGGAGCCCAGGGCTCCCTCTTCTGCTTTCTACGGCTGTCAGCGTCAGAGCACCTGGCTCAGGAACTGGCGCAGACGCGGCGAGGGAGGATTGTCGAAGAAGTCAGTGGGCTTCTCGTCCACCAGCAGCTCGCCGCTCTCCATGAACAGTACCCTGTCCGCCACTTCCCGGGCGAAGCCCATCTCGTGGGTCACCACCACCATGGTCATGCCCTCTTTGGCCAGGCCCTTCATGACGTCCAGTACCTCGCCCACCATCTCGGGATCCAGGGCGCTGGTGGGCTCGTCAAACAGCATGATGCGCGGCTGCATGGCGAGCGCCCGGGCGATGGCCACCCGCTGCTGCTGGCCGCCGGAGAGCTGGGACGGGTAGCTCTGGGCCTTGTTGGACAGCCCGACTTTCAACAGCAGCGCCTTGGCTCTGTCCTCGGCCTCCTTGCGCGACAACCCCCGCACCTTCTGGGGGGCGAGGCTGATGTTGTCCAGCACGTTCAAGTGGGGGAAGAGGTTGAAGGACTGGAACACCATGCCCACCTCTTCCCGGAGCTTGTTGACATCCCCGGGCTCGGTCAGGCTGATGCCATCGACCTCGATATGGCCGTCGTTGATGGTCTCGAGCTGGTTGAGGGTGCGCAGGAAGGTGGATTTTCCGGATCCGCTCGGACCCACTATCACCACCACTTCTCCTTCCGCTACCTGGGTGCTGACGTTCTTGAGGGCGTGCACCTCGGTGCCGTAGAACTTCTCTACACCGCTCGCTTTGATAATGGGATCAGTTGCTTTTCGCATATTTCACCTCGAGACGGCGTACCAGGAAGGCGCGGGGCGTGCCGGTGATGGCAGCACTTCTCGACACAGGTTGAGCCTTGATAATGGGATCAGTTGCTTTTCGCATATTTCACCTCCAGACGACGTACCAGGAAGGAGAGAGTGCCAGTCAGCACCAGGTAGAGCAGGGCCACGGTGAACCACACCTCGAACGGGCTGAAGGTGGAGCTGACCACCTCCCGTCCCGCCTTGGTGAGATCCGTGATGGAGATGACCGAGACCAGGGAGGAGTCCTTGATGAGGTTGATGAACTGGCCCGCGAGCGGCGGCAGCACCCGCTTGAATGCCTGGGGCAGGATCACGTAGCGCATGGTCTGGGCCGCAGTCATGCCGAGGCTTCTGCCCGCCTCCATCTGCCCCTTGTGGATGGAGCTGATGCCGGCCCGCACGATTTCGGCCACATAGGCGCCGGTGAAGACAGCGAGCGCCGCCACCCCGGCGGTGAAGCGATCCAGATTGAGTACAGTGCCGATAAAGAAATAGACGATGAAGATCTGCACCAGCAGCGGGGTGCCGCGAATGAGCTCCACATAGGTGACCGCCAGGTTGCGCAGGGCGGGATTGGGGGAGAGGCGGGCGAGGCCCGCCAGGGTGCCCAGCAGGATGGCGAAGACGCCCGCCACCAGGGAGAGCTTGACCGTGACCCAGACACCCCAGGCGATGGGACCGGCGGTCCAGCTCAGTTGCACATCCAGGGTGTCACCGAGGAAGACGGTATCCCCTTCGGCAACCTGGGCACCCGTGCTGGCGATGGCCTGGCGACGGTTGGGGTCGAGATCGTCTTGCAGGAAGAGTTGCCCCTTCTCTGCGGCTGTGGTGCCGGTCACCACTGTGCCGTCAAATTCTGCGTACTGTTTCTGCTCGGCCTGGTAGGCGATGTACTGGGGAATGCGTTCCCAGCGCCAGGTGTAATCTACTGCCTGCACGGCCTTGTAGATGCCAAAGATGGCGGCCAGCACCATCAGCAGGAAGACCCCGTGCCAGAGCAGCAGGTTGGGCTGTTTTTCCATCTGTCTTGTGATTTTGGGGTTGATCACTGTCACAACCTCTCTTGTCGTTATTGTGTGGGAGTCTGCGTGAAGGGGCGGCGAGCCGCCCCTTGAGAGGTTATTTGAGCTGGTTCAGCCAGGCGTTGGATTCGAACCACTTCTTGTAGAGACGGTCGTAGCTGCCGTCGCCCTTGATCTGGCGCAGGTAGTTGTTGAACCAGTTGAGGGTGTCCTGATCCCCCTTGCGGATCGCCCAGGCCAGCGGCTCGAAGGTGAACGGCTTGTCCAGGTGCACCACGGCACCGGTGTTCTGGGAGGCAAAGATGGCGTTGTAGGGCAGGTCGTAGACGAAGGCGTCGACCTTGCCGTTGATCACTTCCAGCTTGGCGTCGTCCTGGGTTTCAAACTGCAGCAGGGTGGCCTTGGGGATCATGCGCTTGACCGCCTGCTCGCCGGTGGTGCCGAGCTTGACCGCGATCTTGTACTTGGGATCGTTGAGGTCCTGGAAGGACTTGATCTCGCCCGCCTTGTCCTTGCGCAGGACAATGGTCTGGCCCACGACGATGTAGGGATCGGCGAAGTTGACGCGCAGGTTGCGCTGGGGGGTGACCGTCATGCCGCCCATGATGACGTCGAACTTGTCGGTCAGCAGTGCCGGGATGATGCCGTCCCAGGCGGTGTTGACGAACTCCACCTTCACGCCCATCTCTTTGGCGACCATCTTGGCGAGATCCACGTCGAAGCCGATGTACTGGCCCTGCTTGTTGGTCATTTCGAAGGGTTGATAGCCGGCGTCGAAGCCGACCCGCAGCACACCGCGCTCCAGCACGGCATCCAGAGTGGAACTAGGGGCAGAGCTGGGAGCGGCATTGGCGAGCCCGCACAGCAGCAGGGTAGAGAGAATGAGCTTTTTGATCATAAGTGACGTCTCTGTCGTAAGTGTGTTCGGCCTTGAACCTGCTCCCGTGCGACTCCGTGGCACAAGAGACTGCTGCATCCGGCAACAGGCAAGACAGGATTATTGTCTTGATTGAGGCAAAAGCCCCATATGGGATTCTATTCTTCGTGGGTTGAGTGAAAAATGTACCAAAATCCGATTGTGTCAGACGACTCAATAGGTTAGTGACGTTTTTTCCTCGTGGCACGGCTCATAAAACCACATGAAAACAACATATCTATCTAATGGCGCGGGTTCAAGTGCAAAAATAGTTGGCAGGCATTTTGCTGTATGACAAGCGGGAAATCTGGGGCCGAACGAACCTTAAGTGCATGACATCAGGCTGGATGACGGGGCGGCCAAGCAGAGACCCGGAAAATATTTTATTGCGCCAGAAGGCTCCCTCTGTGTCTTGTCATGGGCTTCCCATATACTCAGCCATCCCCATTGGAAGGTTCGGGAATGGACGCCTCAATTCTGCTCAATCTGGACATATTCACACTGATGTTCATGGCTCTCGGGGGCTACAGCCTGGGATTCATCACCCTCTCCATCATCTGGTCGACCCACAGGGAGATCCCGGGCCTCGGACTCTGGTGGTGGTCCAGCCTCTGTGCCCTGGCGGCCCAGTCGATGTTCTTCCTGCAGGCGTTCGCGCCGCACATGGCGGGGATCTGGCTGGCCAACCTGCTCATCACCCTCTGCATTGCCCTGATGCCACTGGCGCTGCAACGCTTCTTCGGCGAGTCGCCGAACTGGCGGGCATTCGCACTCTTCATGCTGATCTACCTGCTGTTCCTCTGCTGGAGCGTGCTGTTCAACGACCATATGGCCCCCAGGGTGTTGCTGGCCTGCCTGAGCTACATGGTGCTGGGGGCCGTGGTGGTGGTGCTCATCTGGCGTCATGGCTATCCGGCCTACCTGCCGGCGGTGCTGGTGTTTACCGTGGTCAACATTCTGCTCTATGGCTTCAACCTGGTGCGCATGGGCTCCCTGCTCAGCGGCGAGGCGCGGGTGCTGATGGACAAGCACGTGGTCAATGTACTGCCCTTTCTCTCCATGTTGATGGGCAACTACCTCTCCACCTTCGGGGTGTTGCTGCTCTGTACCCAGTACCGGGCACTGGCCCTGCGTCGGCAGGCCAGCCAGGATCCCCTGACGGGCCTGCTCAACCGGCGTGGCTTTATGGAGCGCTGTGTGACTGCACCCAAACAGGGGGCGCTGGTGGTGCTGGATCTCGATGACTTCAAGCAGATCAACGATCGTCACGGTCACGAGGTGGGGGACAGGGTACTGGCGGCAGTGGGTGCCTATCTGGCCGGTCAGGGGGATCTGGTGGCCAGTCGCTTCGGCGGCGAGGAGTTCGTGCTGCTGCTGCCCGAGGGGGATGCCCTGGCCCAGCAGGCCCGCTGCGAGCAGATCCGCCAGGGGATAGCGACGCTGCCCCTGGACGGCATCCAGGTCACCGCCAGCCTGGGGCTGGTGCCCTATGCCCGGGGCTGGCATCTCGATACCCTGTTCGGTCAGGCGGATCGCGCCCTCTATCGGGCCAAGCGCAGCGGCAAGAACCGGGTCTGCCTGCCGGCCTGAGCTGTTGTGATCAGCCCGGCTCGGTGACGAGGGCTCGCGGTGCCTGGGCTTTGAGGAAGGGGAGCAGCAGCAGGGCCGAGACCCCGGCCGCCACCGAGATGACCACGAAGAAGCCGTTCCAGTGCCAGATCTCCATCACCTTGGCGAGCGGATAGCCCGACAGCGCCGCCCCCATGTAGGCAAACAGTCCGACAAAGCCGGTGGCCGCCCCAGCCGCGTTTTTGTGAGAGCACTCCGCCGCCGCCATGCCGATCAGCATCTGGGGGCCAAACACGAAGAAGCCGATGGTGAAGAAGCAGGCCGCCTGCATCACGTAGCTGAAGAAGGGCATCAGCCACAGCGATCCCACCGCCAGCAGGATCCCCACCGCAAAGATAAGGTTCATGGGCCCGCGGTTGCCGTTGAACAGCTTGTCCGATCCCCAGCCCGCCACTAGGGCCCCGATAAAGCCCCCCACCTCGAACATGGAGATGGCCGAGTTGGCGCTCATCAGATTGAAGCCGCGCTGCTCGGTCATATAGAGATTGCCCCAGTCATTGATGGCGGTGCGCACCACATAAACCAGCACGTAACAGCAGGCCAGCAGCCAGATATAGGGGTTGCCCAGCACATATTTGCGCAGGATCTGGCGGTGGGAGAGCCCCGCATCTTGGGTCTGCTGGGCCAGCTCCATGGCATCATTGCGCCACACTCCCACCGTGGGCAGTCCCATGGCGGCCGGGGTATCCCGCAGCCGCCAGCAGAGGAACAACCCCGCGACGATGGCGATAACCCCTGGCACTATCATGCCGTAGCGCCAGCCATGCTGCAGGGCAATGGTGCTGACGATGAGGGGGATGAGTGCCCCGCCGACGTTGTGGGCGGTGTTCCAGGCCGACCACCAGACCCCGCGCTCGGTACGCGAATACCAGCTGGTGAGCAGCTTGGAGCAGGGGGGCCAACCCCAGCCCTGAAAGAAGGCGTTGGCGACCCAGAGGGCGGCAAACATCCAGAGTGCCGACGAGAGGCCGAACAGTATATTGATGACGCCGGTCGCCATCAGGCCAATCCCCATGAAGTAGCGTGGGTTGGCGCGGTCGCTGATGATGCCGGAGAAGAACTTGGAACAGCCGTAGGTGATGTAGAACAGGGTCCAGAGCATGCCGATGTCGGATTTGTCCAGCATGCCGCTCGCCAGCATGTCCGGCATGGCGAAGTTGAAGCTCTTGCGGGTGAAGTAGAAGACCGCGTAGCCCAGATACATGGTCAGCAGCAGGTGCAGCCGCCAGTGACGATAGGTGGCGTCGATCTCGGCCTGATCACGAATGAGTGGCTGAGGTGGCGCGCTTCTCATAAAACTCAGCACAGGCTGGCCCTCTGGTGGTGATCAGTCATGACTCTCCTCCCGTCTGCGACTGGGCAGGTTGACCGTCAGCTGGGTGCCGTGGATGCAGGAGAGTTGCAGACTGCCCCCGAGCGCCTGCACCCGCTCGCGAATGCCGAGCAGGCCATAGCCCTGCTGCGGGCGACTCTGTGGCAGGCCGCGGCCATCATCTTCCAGCACCAGTTGCAACTGCTCGCCGCTGGCCCGGGCGCGGATGGTGACCGAGTGGGCGTTGGCATGTTTGACCACGTTGTTGAGCCCCTCCTGACAGACCCGAAACAGGGTGACCCGCTGGGCATCGGAGAGATCCCCATCCGCCAGCTGCCACTCCAGCCGGGTAACGATGCCGCGGCGCTCCAGCTCCAGCTCCCGCAGTAGGCTGCGTACCGCCTGCTCCAGGGTCATGTCGTCGAGCTGGCGCGGGCGTAGCCGCCCGAGCAGGCCGCGCACCGCGTCGTAGATCCCGAGCGACAGGGTGTCGATCAGGGCGCTGCTCTGGCCCACCCCGGCATTGTCGGGGGCGAGCCGGCGCACGATCCCGGCCTGGGTACGAATGGCGGTGATGGTCTGGCCGATATCGTCGTGCAGCTCGCGCGCCACCTCCTTGCGGATGCTCTCCTCGGTTTCCAGCAGCCGCTCGGTGAGCTGGCGATTGTGGGCGAGCTGGCGGGTCAGCGCCTGATTGAGCTCGCGCTGGCGCTGGATCCCGGCGCCGAGCAGCAGGCCGGTGAGGCTCTGGGCCAGCAGGGAGAGCAGCAGGTCGAGGGGATGATCATGCCAGGCCTGGCTCGCCAACAGGGCTATGGTGTTCATCAGGGTGGCGAGCAGCGCCCCCTGCCAGCCGTAGCGCCACGCCATGGCGATGATGGGGATGGCGAGACAAAACGGCGTGAAGCGCACCAGCGAGTTGGGCAACCCCAGTTGCAGCCAGAGGCTCAATACGAACAGCAGCAGGTACCAGACCAGATGGCGAAAACGCCAGTCCACCGGTTGATCCACCAGCGCAGGCCCCAGCGGCACCCAGGTGGCGCGGGTGAGGTAGTGCCAGATCAGCATGCAGGTGGAGGTGAGGGTGAGACCGCCGGTCAGGCTGAGCAGCAGTGCCGAGAGGCCATCCTCCCCCGCCAGATGCCAGAGCAGGGCTTGCAACAGCGCCGCCGCCGTGACGGTGGCGAGCAGCAGCAACAACTGTTGCCAGTCGTTGCGTACCTGCTGGTGACGGGCAATGAACAGCGGCAACAGGGTGAGCAGGCTGCCGGCGACCAGCCATGGCCAGTGGGGCAGCCCCACCTCCAGATTGAGCCAGTAGAGCAACAGCCCTTCGCACAATAATAGCGGCGGCCAGTAGTGGCCGGGACTTTGCAGCAGCAGCCCGAGGCGCAGGCCAAAGGGGAACAGCAGCACCGCCAGCGCCGGGCCACCCGCCAGATGCAGGCTGATGCTCCAGAGGCAAAACCAGCCGGCTGCAAAGATGAAGCTGACCGCCAGCGCGATGGCGACATAGCTGGCAAAACGGGAGATCACCAGCTGTCCAGCATGCGGTGGGCCAGCTCGACGTTGTTGCTGACCTTGAGCTTGTCCATCAGGTTGGCGCGGTGCACATGCACCGTCTTGGGGGAGAGACCGAGCTGCTCGGCGATGCTCTTCACCTCCAGCCCCTGGGCCAGCAACTGGGCAATCTCCCGCTCCCGATTGGTGAGGGGATCCCGGCTGCTGTTGGCCAGCTTCTGGGCGATATCCGGGGTCAGGTAGCAGCCCCCCTGGGCGGCGGTACGCACGGCAGCGATCAGCTCATCCGGGCTGCAACGCTTGGAGAGAAATCCCTTGGCACCGGTCTGCAGCGCCTGCTCGATGAGGGCCGGGCTGTCGTGGACCGAGAGCATCACTACCGCGAGGCCGGATGGGAGCTGCTTGAGGAGCTCCAGCCCCGATTGGTCGGGCATCGAGATATCACAGACGCAGACCCGGGCCCCGCTGCCGGGCAACCCGGCTAGGGCGTCGGCGGCGGAGCCAAATTCGGCGACCACCCGCAGATCGGGTTCGAGATTGAGCAACTGGGCAAAGCCGGAGCGGACGATCTGGTGATCGTCGATGAGGGCAATCTTTATCATGATGTCAGCCTGAAATCTGCGGCCAGGGCGCTGGCGCGGCCAACAAGATACTCCCGCTCGCCACTTGGCTCAAGGGGGAGGAGAACGTCTGAACAGGATGAGGCGGCGATGCACGGCCTGTCTGGGCATGGGGCGCGGGCGGCAATACACGGGCTGCAATAAAAGGAAGGGTACGCTCTGCTCGTCTCGGTGGCGGGCAGAGCGTCCCCGGCCCGGTCAGCGGTGCAGCTCGCCCGCGCGCTCCGGCTGATAGACCACTTCCAGGATCTCCACCTGTATGGTGCGCCCGGCCGGGCCCGGCCAGGCGATGCTGTCACCCACCTTCAATCCCAGCAGGGCGCTGCCGACCGGCGCCAGCACGGAGATCTTCGACTCGTCCCCCTGCACGTCCTTCGGGTAGACCAGGGTCAGGCAGAAGTCGTTGCCGCTGTTCTGCATCTTGAAGCGCACCGTGCTGTTCATGGTCACCACGTCCGGCGGCATGTCGGCCGGGTCGCGGATCTCGGCGCGGTCCAGCTCCTCCTGCAGGGCCAGGTGTTGCGGGTGGTTGCCGAGCAGTTGCTCGATGCGATCCAGATCCAGGCTGGAGATGACGAGATGAGGCTGTTGCATTGGGTATTCCTTATCAATGGCTGACAGGACCAGGATGACGGGCAAGCTGGTCGAAAAAGGGTTCGGATTGTGAGAATAGATCGCAAACGCGATGCCCCCGAGCGACTCGCGGTCAGGGGCGAGGGCGGGGGCTCAACGGGGTGTGAGCAGGCTGGAAAAAATCATGAGCGCTTTCATGGGGATACCATAACCATTCTGAATGGCTTTGGCAAATGCCCGGCCGGTGTCAGGGCGCCTGATAATCGTACTGCTTGAGGATGCGTGCCAGGCTGCCATCCTCGCGCATTCCCTCAATCGCCTTGCGCCAGCGCAGCGCCTCTGCCGCAGGAAACAGCGGGCTGGCGGCCAGATAGAGGGCGCTCTGTTGCAAAGTGTCGCCGCGCACCAGATCCGCCAGGGGCAAGCCAGCCCGCTGCTGGTTGTAGCGGGCGGTATTCCAGGCCACCGCCCAGCCCTGGATGCGACCCCTCGCCAGCTTGCTGGCGTTGCTGACCTCCTCGGTGACCAGCTCCCGGGTCACTTCCTCCAGAGGCTGGATCAGGCTCTGACCATGAGAGCCGCGCAAGGCCCCCAGGGTCAGGCCGGCCACCTCCTTGACGGAGAGGGGGGCCGGGTGGTGCTGGCGGTGGCTGACCAGTACGAAGGCCTCCTCCAGCAGGGGGGCAATCCAGAGGAACAGAGGCTCGCGCTGGGCATTTCTGGCCGGCGGCAGCAATAGCACATCCGGTCGGTGGCGGGTCTGACTGAGGGCACGAGCCAGCGGCATCAGCTCGATCTCCAGCGGCTCCTGAAGGCGGCGGGCCGCCTCCTCCAGCACCTCGATGGCCATGCCGCTCGGGGCCCCCTGCTGGGAGCGGATGACATAAGGGGGAACGTCTGCGGCCAGGACCACCACGGCGTGGGCGCCGGGGCCCGGGAAGAGAAGGGCGCAGCAGAATAAAAGCAGTAGGGGAAGACGCATAGAAGGCCGGGTCAGGGATGAGTACACAGAGTGTAACATCCCGTTACCCCAAGTCAGCCAACCCATTGGGGGAAGAGGATGGGTCAGTCGAAGAAGTCGCGCAGATCCAGGGTCTGGTAGCCGCCCAGCTGCTGCCAGGGCAACTGCCTTGGCAGGGGTTTGAGGGTCACCTCCATCCGGTAGCTGCGGTAGCCGTCGAGGCTCGCCGACTCCACCACCAGCGGCAACTGCCAGCGGCTCGACCAGAGGATGCGGGTGCGCTGCTTGCCCTCGCGCTTTTCGTACCAGCGGGCCTGCTCGGGTGCCTGCTCATCGAGCGGGGTCATCTCCTGCAGCAGGGCCGGGTTGACGAGGTAGCGGATCCGCTCCCAATCCGGTTTGAAGGCCACCTGGCCATACTCTTCCGGCGGCACCTCCACCAGCTGGTTGTGCCAGGCGTCGGCGTAGCGCAGTTGCAGGTCGCCCCCGTCATCCAGGGTGACCCAGCGCGCCGCCATCTGGTGGGTAAAGTGCTTGTGGCCGGGCGTGGCGTCGTGAGTGGCGTGGTAGGCTCGGGCAAGGGGCAGAGGGATGAGCCGCTGGCTCCACACCTGGTTGCCCACTCGCAGCCACTTCTCCTGCCAGACGCTCTCCCGGGCTATGCCATCGCTGCCGGTGATCCTGTCCTGATAGCGGATGCGGGCGGCCAGATCGGGTGCCTCATCGGCCAGCAGGGGAAAGGAGAGGGTACAGCCAAGGAGCCATATCGAAAGTAACAATCGCATCATGGGTGATCGCTCGTCAGGAGAGGGCCCGGCGTGACACCGGGCCCTGTGCCTTACAGACCGAGCGCCTCCTTGAGCTTGCCGAACACCAGGGTGTTGTCGAGGGTGCCCTTGAAGCGGCCGCTGCCAGCGCCATCCGCGAACAGCATCACATCGCCGCCGCCGTGGGTCTCGGAGCCGAGCTTGACCCCGGTCTCCTGCAGGTAGTCGTCCGCCATCACCTGGTCGCTGGTGAGGGTGGGGCGCACGTCAGCTCGGTTCGGACCGTTGCCGAACACTAGCGTGGTGAAGGGCTTGCCATCCACGTCGTTCTGGGTCGAGCCGTCGCCATTTTTCACCAGATCCAGCACAGGGTTGCCCTTGGCGGCGTAGCCGTTGATGGTCATGGTGTGATCGTGGTCGGCGGTGACCACGATCAGGGTATCTGCAAGATCCACCTTGCCCAGCGCCGTCTTGACCGCCTCGTCCAGTGCCACCGCATCGGTGAGGGAACGCTTGGCGTTGGTGGCGTGCAGGGCGTGGTCGATGCGGCCTCCCTCCACCATCAGGAAGTAGCCCTGGCTGTTCTGGCTGAGCAGATCGATCGCCTTGGCGGTCATCTCGGAGAGGGACGGCTGGGTATTGGCCGCCCCCTTGGCGACGCGGTCCAGTTCGTAGTCGAGGTGGGACTTGGCGCTGAACAGACCCAGCACCTTGCCGCTCTCTATCTTGGCGAGATCGCTCTGGGTGGTGACGTACTGATAGCCCTGGGCACCGAGCTCGGCAGTGAGATCCCGGCCATCGGCTCTGCCCCTCTTGTTGCTGGCGCTGTAGGGGGTCCAGTGATTGGCACCACCCCCCATCAGCACGTCCACCCCGTCCCCGAGCGCGGCGTTGAAGCCGGCCCCGCCCGGCACCGCCTGCTCGGCGATGGCGTAGGCGGCATCCCGGTGACAGATGTGTGCGTACGTAGCCGCCGGGGTGGCATGGGTCAGCTCGGTGGTGGTGACGGCCCCGACCGATTTGCCCGCCGCCTTGGCGAGCTCGAGTATGGTCGGCACCGGGGTGCCGTTGTCGCCGGTGCAGTTGTTGATGCCCTTGTTGCCGTTGGCATCCTTGGACGGTGCCACGGCCTTGGTGTCGCTGCTCATGGCGATCACCTCGTTGTTCATCTTGACGCCGGTGGTGTAGGCCGCCATGGAGGGGGCCGAATCCGTGGTCTGGGCGTCGTGGGAGAAGGTCTTGATGCGGGCGCTGCGTGGCAGCGACATGATCTCGAGGTTGCCTTCTTCTCCCACCTTGTAGAGGCGGGTGGCGGTGAGCACGCTGGGGCCCATGCCGTCGCCGATAAAGAGGATGACGTTCTTGGCGTCGCTGGCCTGGGCCTGGGACAGGCCGCCGAGGGTGGCGAACAGGGCGGTGCACACCAGGGTTTTGTTCATGATTTTTCTCACGGGAATGATCCTCACAGCTTGGCCGCAGCCTTGACCTTGCCGAACACGGCGGTGTTATCGAGTGAACCGTGGAAGCTGTCAGCTCCCTGGCCTATGGCGCCGAGGAAGACGTCGGTGCCGCCGTGGGTCTCGTTGCCGATCTCGCCCACCTTGACCACCACCTCCTGGTGATAGTCGTCGGCCGAGACGGTGGCATCGTCGAGCGGCGCCACGCTGCTGCGCGGGCCATCCACCCGGTTGTAGCCGTTGCCAAAGCCGATGATGGTGTAGGGCATGCCGTCGCTGTCCTTGCTCGGCTCGCCGGTCTCGTAGTTCTTCACCAGCCCGAGCACCCCGGGGTTGCCGGCCGTGGTCTTGCCGGTGCGCTTGGCGTACCCGTTGAGTACCAGGGTGTGGTCATGGTCGGCGGTGACCACGATCAGGGTGTTTTTCAGCTCGGGGTCGGTTTTCTTCACCTCGTCCAGGGTGGCCTTGATGGCGTCGTCGAAGGCGAGGGTATCCTGCAGGGCGCGCTTGGCGTTGGTGTCGTGCAGGGCGTGATCGATGCGACCCCCTTCCACCATCAGGAAGTAGCCCTTCTCTTTATCCTTGAGCTGCTTGATCGCGGCCAGGGTCATCTGGGCCAGCGACGGCTCGCTGGCAGGCCGGTCCAGGTCATATTTCATGTGGCTCGAACCAAACAGCCCCAGCAGCGGCTTGCCCGCCTCGGCCTGGTTCAGCTCGTCCAGGGTGCTGGCAAACTGGTAGCCCTTGGCCTGCATCTCGTCGATGAGGTTGCGGCCGTCCTCCCGCTTGCCCTTGTCGGCCTTGGGCAAGAAGAAGCTGCTGCCGCCGCCGAGCACCACGTCCAGCCCCTCTTTCAGGGCGCCGTTGTAACCAGCACCGCCCGGCACCAGCTGGGCGGCGATGTCATTTTCCAGATCCCGGTTGCAGATGTGGGCATAGGTGGCGGCCGGGGTGGCGTGGGTCACCCGGGTACTGGTGACCACGCCGGTGCCGCGGCCGTCGGCCTTGGCCAGCTCCAGCAGGGTGGTGACCGGCTTGCCGGCGCTCTTGCTGCAGTCGCTCTCATAGGTGGCGTCGCTGTCCATGCTGATGACGCCGTTGTTGCTCTTGACCCCGGTCATGTAGGCCGCCATGGAGGGGGCCGAGTCGGTGACCTGGGCGTCGTGGGAGAAGGTCTTGATGAAGGCCGTCTCCGGCAGGGTGTCGATGGTGAGGCTGCCCTCTTCCCCGACGCCGTAGATGCGGGCGGCGGTCAGGGTGTTGAGGCCCATGCCGTCGCCGAGGAAGAAGATGACGTTTTTGGCGCTGGGCTCTGGGGTGCTGCTGTCATTGTTGGAGTTGCAGCCGGCGACCAGGGTGGCGCCTATCATCACTGCAAGTCCTGCCATGTTTCTCATTGGGGTTCGCTCCTTGTAAAACCTGAGCGCAGCCTAGAGGGGGCAGATGACACTTTTAGTGAGTCTGGATGACAATACGGTGAAGGTGACAGATAAATGTTATGTTGTATCAATGAGTTATTGATTGCTGTTCGGGCCTCTGCCGTCGCCGGCCGTGGTGGCACCAGTGTTGTTGCCATGCACGCCCGTGGCCACAATGGCCTGTCAAATCGGGGCCGCAGCAGGTAAAATGCGCCCCCTTGCGATGAGTGCCAGCGGTTTGGCGCATCACCAGGCGCCCGCAGCCCCCAGCGGGAGCCCGCATCCCCAATGAGAGAGTAACGGATATGTCCATCAACTGGTTCCCCGGCCACATGCACAAGGCCCGCAAAGAAATTGCCGAGGTCATGCCCCAGGTCGATGTCATCATCGAGATGCTCGATGCCCGCATCCCCTTCTCCAGCGAGAACCCCCTGGTGCCCGAGCTGCGTGGGGATACTCCCGTCATCAAGGTGCTGAACAAGGCGGATCTCGCCGATCCGGCGATCACCGAGCTGTGGGTGGCGCACATGGAACAAGGGAAGGGGATCAAGGCGTTGCCCCTGACCCAGCAGGAGCCGGAGAAGATCAAGGCGCTGCTGACCCTGTGCCACGAGATGCTGCCGGAGCGCAACTTCGACCTACGCGGGGTGCGGGCCATGATCATGGGCATCCCCAACGTGGGCAAGTCCACCCTGATCAACACCCTGGCGGGGCGCATCATCGCCCGGACCGGCAACGAGGCGGGGGTGACCAAGTCCCAGCAGCGGATCAAGCTGGACAACAACGTCATCCTGACCGATACCCCGGGCTTCCTCTGGCCCAAGCTCAACCCGCCCTCCTGTGGCTACCGGCTGGCCATCACAGCGGCCATCAAGGACACGGTGTTTGACTACGCCGACATCGCCATGTTCGCCGCCGATTACTTCATCAAGGCCTACCCGGAGCGCATCAAGGCGCGCTACCAGCTGAGCGAGCTGCCGGAAACCGAGATCGAGCTGCTGGAGCTCATCGCCCGCCAGCGCGGTTTCATGCGCAAGGGCGGCCTGGCGGATCTGCACAAGGCCTCCGAGATCCTGGTCAACGAGTTCCGCTCAGGCATGCTGGGGCGCATCTCCCTGGAGACCCCGGAGATGGTGAGCGCCGAGATCGTGCTGGCGGCCGAGGAGGCGGAGCAGAAGGCCAAGGAGAAGGCCGAGCGAGAAGAGGAGCGCCAGGCGCGGGCCCGTCGCAAGTACGCCAGAAAGCGTCAGAAATAGCGTCTATTGTGCTGGTAGAAAGAGGAGGCGACCCCGGGGTCGCCTCTTCGTTTTTCAATGGACAGGGTATCGGCCTAAATGGCGGAGCGCCTTGGCCGCCAGCGGGCACCTCGCGGCTCAGATCCAGGCTGTAGAGTCTGCGCGCAGAAAAACACCACCGCCACGGCTCAGCGCCGATTGACAATGGCTTTGGCAGTGGCATGATGCGCTCGCATTTTGACTCTCCCCACGGTTTTATCCATGACCACATACTCCCGGCCAGTGCTGTTATTGCTCTGTGGCCTGCTGCTGTTGACCCTGGCCATCGCGGTGTTGAATACCCTGGTGCCGCTCTGGCTCGCCCATGACCAGCTTCCGACCTGGCAGGTGGGCATGGTCGGCTCCGCCTATTTTTGCGGCAACCTGCTGGGGACCCTGCTGGCGGGGGCGCTGATCAAACGCGCCGGGTTCAACCGCAGCTACTACCTGGCATCCCTGATCTTTGCCGCAGGCTGTGTGGGCTTAGGAGTCACCCTGGGGTTCTGGAGCTGGCTCACCTGGCGCTTCATCGCCGGCATCGGCTGCGCCATGATCTGGGTGGTGGTGGAGAGTGCGCTGATGTGCAGCGGCAACGCGCGCAACCGGGGGCGTCTGCTCGCCGCCTACATGATGGTCTATTACCTGGGGACTGTGCTCGGGCAACTGCTGGTCAGCACGCTGCCGACCGCGCTGATGGATGTGCTGCCCTGGGTGACTGGCCTGGTACTGGCCGCTATCCTGCCGCTCTTGTTCACCCGCATTGTCAGCGAGCAGGGGGAGCCGCAGGGGGCAACCCGGGTGTGGCCCATGCTGCGCCTGCGTCAGGCGCGCCTTGGGGTCAATGGCTGCATCATCTCCGGCATCGTGTTGGGGTCGCTCTATGGCCTGATGCCGCTCTACCTGAACCATCAGGGGGTGAGTGATGCCGGTATCGGTTACTGGATGGCGGTGATGGTGAGCGCCGGCATCCTGGGGCAGTGGCCCGCCGGCCGTCTGGCAGACAGGTTCGGTCGTTTGCCGGTACTGCGGATGCAGGTGCTGGTGGTCATCCTGGGCGCCTTGGCGATGCTCGGCAACCTGGCGATGGGACCGGCGCTCTTCATCCTGGGCGCCGCCGGTTTTACCCTCTATCCGGTGGCCATGGCCTGGGCCTGCGAGAGGGTCGAGCAGCATCAGCTGGTGGCGATGAATCAGGCGCTGCTGCTGAGCTACACCATAGGCAGCCTGCTGGGCCCTGCCTATACCGCGCTCTTGATGCAGCACTACTCGGATAACCTGCTGTTTATCATGATCGCCAGCGTGTCCTTCATCTATCTGCTGATGTTGCTGCGCCCCATGAGTGAGCATCCGACGCCGGTGGCCCATGCCTGATGGCTGTGTCTGATGGGAAGGGACGCCGAGCGCCAGGCATGACGCTGTCCTGTCTCTGGTGACAGGCACTGCAAAACGCAGCTGTGCCCTATAGCAGCTGTGCCCTATATAAGAAGAGGCGGCCCCGGGGCCGCCTTGTTGTTATCAGGGGCTGGCGAGGGGAAAAGGGGCGCTAGCCATAGCGTTTTTTCGCCTCTTCGAACAGGGAGAGGTGCAGCGGGATCAACTGCCGCCAGTCGCGCCGATAACCGCCTCCCGGTACGGCGGCGATGGGCAGACCGTTGCTTATCGCACAGTCAAACACCATGGCGTCCCGCTGACGCACCCCGGCGTCGCTCAGGGAGAGGTAGCCGAGCTCGTCGGCCTGGTGCACGTCGACCCCGGCCTGGTAGAGGATGAGATCGGGGCGGTAGAGGCGCAGCGCCAGATTCAGCGCCTGGCTCAGGGTCTCGAGGTAGGCGTCGTCCTGCATGCCGCTTGGCAGGGCGAAGTCCAGATGGGAGGCGGGTTTGTGGTGGGGGAAGTTGTGCTCGCCATGCAGGGAGAGGGTGATGATGTCCCGGCTCCCCGTGCACAGGGCGGCGCTGCCATCTCCTTGGTGGACATCGAGATCCACGATGAGCACCTGCTCGCAGCGCCCCTCGTCGAGGCAGGCCCGGGCCGCTATCACCAGATCGTTGAACAGGCAGAAGCCGCTGCCAAAGTCCCTGTGAGCGTGATGGTAGCCGCCGGAGATCTGCAGGCCGCAGCCCTGCTCGAGGGCGTGACGGCTGGCGGCGACGGTGGTCCCGACCGAGCGCAGGGTGCGTTCAATCAGCATGGGTGACCAGGGAAAACCGAGCCTGCGGATGGCGCCGTCATCCAGGGTGCCGGCAAGGGCCGCTTCCACATAGCCGGCGTCGTGCACTCTTTTTATCTGCTCAGGCGTGGCGGGCGCGGCCTCTGCCAGCGGATAACCTAGACTGCCCAGGTGCTCAAACAGCGCCTGGTACTTGGCCAGGGGAAAGCGGTGGCGCTCGGGCAGCGTCAGGGAGGAGTAATAGGGGTGGTAGAAGATGCGCAGGGACATGGCAATAGGCCCGAACTGATATGAAAAAGGGGAGCCAGGCTCCCCTCTATGCATAAAGCGACGCGCTGCGCCCTTATTGCTGCTGGATCACCCAGATCTGGAAGGCTTTGCGGGTCTCCGCATCGGCCTTGTTGTACCAGCTCTGCAGCTGGGTCAGGGCTTCCGGATTGCTCTGAGCCTTGCTCGGCGCCACTTCGACCGGCGCGCTGGCGGCGGCCATCACGGCAGCACTGGAGACGGCAACGGTGGCTGGCTGGTTGAAGGCCTTGCCCATCTTCAGCAGCTCCTGCTGATAGTCACGGGTCAGCTGGAAGCCACCCACTTTTGGCATGATGAACTGTTCGCTGGCCAGGGCCTGACCGCTGACCTTGTCCTTGAGCACGACTTTCTGCTGTTTCACGAATTGCTGGGCTTCAGATTCGTTACGGGGCTTCTTGAAATCCAGCACCAGCTTCTGGTTGTCACCAGCGGTGAAGTTGATCACCAGGGGCTCGGCGGTCACCAGCTTGATCTCGCTGCGGCTGGAGTAGTTGCCTTCGAAGGCTACCACCACCTGGTGCTTGCCGGCACTGATGGGGAAGCTGCTGCTCTTGTCCAGCAGCTTGGGATTGATGGACTCGCCATCGATCAGCTGGACCACGTAGGGATTGCTTATTTCCAGTTGGCTATCAGCCAGGGCGCTACCTGCCCACAACAGACCAGCCAGGGCCGGCACCAGAACAGTCAGTTTCATTTCATCTCCTTGAACAGTCAGGCGATTGCCCACTGAAAAATAGGGGCTCATTTTTACAGGTTTGCCCCACAGCAGCAATAGCCGTTTATGGAGCCGCCCGGCAGTCAGCTTGCTGACGCATCTGTCAAATAAACCCGACATGCCTCATTCGATACGCCGGGTGAAAGGGGGCAGCGCATCGAGCAAGCCCTTGCCGTAGCGCTTGGTGAGTAGGCGCCGATCGAGAATGGTTACCCGGCCCCGATCGGCTTCCTTGCGGATCAGACGACCACAGGCCTGGATCAGTTTGCGGGACGCCTCCGGTACCGTCAGTTGCAAGAAGGGGTTGCCGCCGCGTTTTTCGACCCACTCGGCGGTCGCTTCTTCCACCGGGGAGTTCGGCACCGCGAAGGGCAGCTTGGTGATCACCAGGTTGGTGAGGTAGTGACCGGGGAGGTCCAGCCCTTCCGAGAAGCTGCCGGTACCAAACAATATGCTGGCCTGACCGCCGTCGCACTTCTGTTTGTGCAGGGTGAGCAGAGCGTTGCGCGACGCTTCCCCCTGTACCAGCAGGGAGAGGCCCTTGGCCCGCAGCCCCACTGCCACCTCGTTCATCTGGCGGTAGGAGGAGAAGAGCACCAGGCTCGCCTCCTTGCCCGCCAGCAGACGGGGCAGGGTATCGACCAGCTCCTGGGTAAAGCCGGGAGCGCTCGGTTCATGGGTCATTTTTGGCAGATAAAGCTCGGCCTTGTGGTACTCGAAAGGAGAGCGCAGGCGCAGATAACGGGTGCCGTCATGCTCTTTGAGCCCCACCTGGTGGCGGAAATAGCTGAAGGAGGAGAGAGCGGTGAGGGTGGCCGAGACCAGCACGGCGCCCAGACAGCGGGACCAGAGCCACTCTTCCAGCAGATAACCCACCTCGATGGGGGAGGCGTGCAGCCAGATGTCCCCATCCTCACTCCTGGCCATCCAACGGGCCAGCGGTGTCTTGCCCGACGGCACATGACGGCTCAGCATCTCCCACAGGGCGCAGAAACTCTCCAGCCGCTGCAGGTGAAAGCCGCTCTCCGCCAGCAGGGGCTCGGCCTCCTTGCGACGGATTTCGCCGTCTTTGAGTGCCTCGCCGATGGCGCCCTGCATCCTGTCCAGCGCCCGCAGCGCCTTCTTGCTCGCCTCCTTCAAGTTTTCGGCCAGCATGGGCAGGGGATCGGGCAGGACCCCCTCGGCAAATCTGTGGTGCTGCTCGCTGCCAAACAGGTGATCGTTGCCGGCGAGCCACTGCTCCAGCGCCTTGAGATCCGGCTGCAGGGAGGCCAGGGCATCCTGCAGCTTGAGCTGGGGGTCGATCAAGCTCTCTTTGTTCAGCGCCCTGGCCAGCTTGCCGGCGCTCTGCACCAGTTTTTCCAGCCAGCGGCGGGACCCCTTGATGCTGGCCGAGGCGGCACCGTGATCCCGGGCTATGGTCGGCAGGTGATGAGCCTCATCCAGCACATAGATACACTCATCCGGCGGCGGCAATATGATACCGCCGCCCATGGTGAGGTCGGAGAGCAGCAGGGCATGGTTGACCACCAGCACGTCGGCAGCGTCCATGTCGTTGCGGGCACGGTGGAAGGGGCAGTGCTGATGGTGGCTGAGCGCCTTGTTGCAGCTGTGGCGATCGGCGGCGATGCGATCCCAACACAGATCCGGAATGGGCTTGGGCCAGTTGTCCCTGTCCCCGTCCCACTTCCCCTCGGTGTAGGCCTGCCACAGCGCCTGATAGCGTTCCTTGTCAGAATCTGACGGCTTGTGCTTGCTCAAACTACCGAAGTCGAGTTCGAAATTGGCCATCTCGGCGCCGCTTGCCGCTTGTTCAAGCAGATGTTCACAGCAGTAACGCTGACGCCCCTTGACCAGCATGAAGCGAAACGGCAGCTCGCTGTGGCGATGATAGAACGGCAGATCCTTGTGGATCAGCTGTTCCTGCAGGGCGACGGTGGCCGTGGAGATCACCAGTTTCTTCTGGGTGAGCCGTGCCACAGGGATGGCGCCCTGGGCGTAGGAGAGGGATTTGCCGATACCGGTGCCCGCCTCGGCCACCAGGATGCGGCGACTCTTCTCATACTCACCGGTGAGCGTCTTGGCGATTTCGGCCACCAGAAAATTCTGCTCCTTGCGCGGCACAAAACCGGGTAAACCATCGGCAATCTGTCGATAGGTATTGCGAATGGTGGCTTTGAGGCGAGTCGATAGCATGAATGGGGCGTGGCCGTGTCTGGGATGAATGGCCACAGGATACCCGCAACAGGCGCCCTGGGTCGAGGCAAGGCGAGGCAGGGGTTAGGGGTCAGGTTCCGCACTTATGTTATGGGGTGAGCGGCACGTGCAATAAACCACCAAAAAAGGGCGATTCAGGCAGCGAGTATCGCTGTAAACGTTTTCCCTAGGAGGGCAAACAATATGGGATTCAGCTCACAATTTTTTCCCTATGACTATGGTTTTCTCAAAAAGTTCCAAGTTTTTTCGTTGCGGATCGTAAAACCCGGTGATAGTCTCGGCGGCATAGTGATGCAAAGAACATCGCTAACACAGGGAATAACAAGGACTTAGTGTTTAATTACAGTAGGCATTGGAAACAACTATGAAAAAGACAATTCTGGCTATCGCTATCCCGGCTCTGTTCGCATCTGCCGCTAACGCCGCAGTCGTTTATGACAAAGACGGCACTTCCTTTGATATCTACGGCCGTGTACAAGCCAACATGTACGGCGAGCACGACGACACCGACGCAGAACTGGTTGGTTCCTCCCGTCTGGGCTGGTCCGGTAAAGTTGCACTGAACAACACCTGGTCCGGTATCGCCAAGACCGAATGGCAAGTTTCTGCTGAGAACTCCGCCAACAAGTTTGACTCCCGTCACATCTACGTCGGTTTCGACGGTACCCAGTACGGCAAGATCATCTTCGGCCAGACCGACACCGCGTTCTACGACGTGCTGGAGCCGACCGATATCTTCAACGAATGGGGTGACGTAGGTAACTTCTATGACGGTCGTCAAGAAGGCCAGATCATCTACTCCAACACCTTCGGTGGCTTCAAGGGCAAACTGTCCTATCAGACCAACGATGACAAAGCCGTCAAGGTTACTGACATCGGTCAAGGCATCAAAGAAGACGCCATCTATGGTCCGAACGCCAAGCGCAACTACGGCTACGCCGCTGCTGCCGGTTATGACTTCGACTTCGGTCTGGGCCTGAATGCCGGTTACGCTTACTCCGACCTGGAAAGCACCGCTTCCAGCGCTTCTGGCGACAAGAAAGAGTGGGCCCTGGGCGCACACTACGCCATCAACGGTTTCTACTTCGCTGGTATGTACACCCAGGGTGACCTGAGCTACGACAACACCACCCAAGGTAGCAACAAGGACAAGGGCCGTGGCTACGAGCTGGCTGCCTCCTACAACGTAGACGCCTGGACCTTCCTGGCTGGCTACAACTTTGCCGAAGGCAAGGTGCTGTCCAACTCTTCCGGTTCTTCCTACGAAGACATCGTTGACGAAACCCTGCTGGGTGTTCAGTACAACTTCACTTCCAAGTTCAAGGCATACACTGAGTACAAGATTCAGGGTATCAATGACAAGGACGACGAGTTCACTGTTGCCCTGCAATACAACTTCTAATCCAGTCTTAGTACGGATTTAGTTGATAAACGGCCAAGCTTGCTTGGCCGTTTTGTTTTATCTGTCTTTCACCTTCCTCATTCCCCGCCGTTTGGCCCTGCGCCAGGTCACGTTGTCTCTTTTCCGCCCTTGGCTCCCCCCTCGTAAATCGCTAGATTATTCAATTCGTTGAAAGATGGTCTGCCGACAGGGAAGGATGCGTGTGATCGATTTCAGTCACCCCGAGTGGCGGGCGTTGGCGCAGCAGTTGCTGGGCCACTCGCCTGTGGTGATCCGTGGCCGCCAGTGGCAACCGCTGATGGGTCTGCTCAAGGATAACCAGCTGCTGCTCGCCCATGGCAGCAATAGCTATGAGCTCACACCGGCCGGACGGCGCTATCTCACCCGTGAGTTGATGCTGGCCGAGATCGCCACCGCTCCCCCCGAGCCCGAGGAGTGGCTTCATGCTCAGGGTTGGCAGTTGGGGGAGCAGGTTAACGAGCGGGTGCTGGCGGCGCTCTATCGCAAGTCAGATGTGAACTTCACCCCCAACGAGCAGATCGACTTTGAGGACAAGGGCATTCGGCTCTGTGCCGATCAGCTGTTGCGCCTGCGCTCCGCCCAGCCATTCAGCCTCTTTTTTAGCAGCGGTACCCTGATCGACGCGGCGCCCTGGCTGCAGGCCCTCGGTGAAGTGGCCCTGCCTGAGCGTACCCTTGCGGATCTTGGCAAGATCCTGTGGGGGGAGGGGAATATCGAGCGGGTGATCACCACCGACAGCGTCGGCGCCTTTGCCGAGCTTCTTCTTGAGTCAGGCTGCTTGCTGGTGTGGGCACCCCCATCGGCCTCCCTAGCCCTGCAGCAGGTGGTGGCCGCTTTGCCGCCCAATGTGCTGTGGAGCCATCTCACCGCTCTCGACCCTGCCGGGGTGGATCGGGTGCAGGCGCTGGCCCAGCGGCTGGGGCGCCCGGCAAGCTGGTGGCTGCCCCGGGATCTGGCTCCCATCAAGGAGGCCTATGCCGCCCCTCTGCAGGACGCGCGTCCCTGGGAGCCGAGCCGGATCCCCCGTCCATTGCGGGTGTGGTGCAGCGATCTGGTGGAGTCCAACCGCGGCTTGTCGGCCGAGGTGTGTGCCCTGGCATCGGGCTGGCATGCCATCGGCTGACGGGGCCGCCATCCCCGTTGAGAAAGCGGTTTTCCCCTATGGAAGGCAGTGGTATAAAGAGTTGACGGAGCGCTCGCCAAAGGGGCGCTTTTGTTTGCCAATCTACTTTGCCAGCCAACGAACTCAACGGAATACAGGGAATACCATGTTTGAAAAGGTTGTTGCCGCCCCAGCGGATCCGATCCTGGGCCTGACCGAAGCCTTCCGTGCCGACTCTCGCAGCCACAAGATCAATCTGGGGGTCGGGATCTACAAGGATGAGACCGGTGCCACTCCTATCCTTCATTGCGTCAAGAAAGCCGAGCAGAAGCTGCTCACCGACGAGAAGACCAAGAACTACCTCGGTATTGAAGGCAATATCGAATATGGCCGCATAGTACAGCAACTGCTGTTCGGGCAGGACTCCGCCCTGGTCGCCAGCGGCCGCGCCAAGACAGCCCAGGCACCGGGTGGTACCGGTGCCCTGCGCATCGCCGCCGAGTTCGTGGTGCGCAACGGTCTGGCCAAGACCATCTGGATCTCCGATCCCACCTGGGCCAACCACGTCAGCGTGTTCCAGGCCGCCGGCCTCACCGTCAAGTGGTACAAGTACTACGATGCGGCGACCAAGGGTCTCGACTTTGCCGCCATGCAGGCCTCGCTCTGCGAAGCGCAGGCCGGCGATCTGGTGCTGCTGCACGGCTGCTGCCACAACCCGACCGGCATTGACCCCACAGCTGATCAGTGGCGCGCCCTGGCCAAACAGAGCGCCGCCGCCGGCTGGCTGCCGCTGTTTGACTTCGCCTATCAGGGTTTTGCCCGTGGTATAGAGGAAGATGCCGAAGGGTTGCGCATCTTCGCCGAGTGCCATGACGAGCTGCTGGTGGCGAGTTCCTTCTCCAAGAACTTCGGCCTCTACAACGAGCGGGTCGGTGCCTTCACCCTGGTCAGCGCGACCAAGGCGATTGCCGATGTGGCCTTCACCCAGGTCAAGACCGTCATCCGAGCCAACTACTCCAACCCGCCGTCACACGGCGCCGCCGTGGTGACTACCATCGTCAGCGATCCGGCCCTCTATGCCGAGTGGGTGGAAGAGGTGGCGGCAATGCGGGTGCGTATTCGCGAGATGCGCGAACTGCTGGTAGAGAAGTTGGCTGCCCTCGGTGTGAGCCAGGACTTCAGCTTCATCCGCGAGCAGAACGGCATGTTCTCCTTCTCCGGTCTCTCCAAGGATCAGGTGGAGCGTCTCAAGAGCGAGTTTGCCATCTATATCGTCGGCTCCGGCCGGATCAGCGTGGCCGGTATTACCCGAGCCAACATAGATCCCCTGTGCGATGCCATCGCCAAGGTGCTGTAAGGACAGTGAGGGTTGCGGGAGTGCGATCTCCCGAGTGATGCCATTGTCGAGGCGTTGTAAGAGAGAAGAAGGGATCATCCGCGTCAATTGCATTGCTCCCGCTCGATAAAAAGCCCGCCAGGTGTCCTCTGGCGGGCTTTTTCATGCCTGTTTTCCGGCATCATCGGCGCCGTTTGCTGCCCCCGAGCAGAGAGCCGAGCACCCCCCGTACCAACTGACGACCCACCTCGTTGCCCAGGGTGCGGGCCACGCTCTTGGCGGCGGTCTGCACCACGCCGTCATGCTGGCCACCGCGCGGGCCTGTGCGCCTGAACAGGATGCCGTTGAGGGCATCGAGCAATCCGCCACCCTGCTCCGACGGGGTCTGGGGGACATCAGCTGAGGCGGTTGGTGCCCCGCCATTGAGGCGCTCGAAGGCGGATTCACGATCCTCGCGAGTCTCGTATCTGCCGTGGAGCACTGACCCCTGGATCAGGACCTGCCGCTCGGCGTCGTTCAGGGGACCTATGCGACTGGCGGGCGGGGCGATGAAGGCGCGCTCCACCACGCAGGGGCGCCCCTTCTCATCGAGCAGGGAGACCAGGGCCTCGCCCACCCCGAGCTCGGTGATGACGCCGGCCGCGTCGAAGGCCGGGTTGGCGCGCAGGGTGTTGGCGGCGATGCGCACCGCCTTCTGATCGCTCGGGGTAAAGGCGCGCAGGGCATGCTGCACCCGGTTGCCGAGCTGCCCCAGCACGCTGTCGGGAATGTCGGCCGGGCTCTGGGTCACGAAGTAGACGCCGACCCCTTTCGAGCGGATGAGGCGCACCACCAGTTCAATTTTTTCCAGCAGCGCCTTGGGGGCGTCGTTGAACAAGAGATGTGCCTCATCGAAGAAGAACACCAACACGGGTTTATCGGGATCCCCCACCTCGGGCAGTTGCTCGAACAGCTCGGAGAGCAGCCAGAGCAGGAAGCAGGCATAGAGCCGGCTGGACTGGGTGAGCTTGCCGGCCGCCAGCACATTGATGTGGCCGTGGCCGGCCCCGTCGGTCTGCAGCAGATCCTGAATGTCCAGCATGGGCTCGCCGAAGAAGTGGTCCCCTCCCGCGCTCTCCAGGGTGAGCAGGTTGCGCAGGATGGCGCCGATGGAGGCGGTGGACACATTGCCATAGCGAGTGGTGAGGGATTTGGCGTTGACTCCGGCAAACTGCACCATGGCGCGCAAATCTTTCAGATCGAGCAGCAGCAGGCCCTCGTCGTCTGCCACCTTGAACACCAGCTCCAGCACCCCGCTCTGGGTGTCGTTGAGGCCGAGCAGACGGGCCAGCAGCAGAGGCCCCATATCGGAGATGGTGGCTCGCACCGGGTGCCCCTGCTCGGCGAAGAGATCCCAGAACAGGGTGGGGCTGGCGGCGAAGGCGGGAGTCGGAATGCCGAGCTGGGCCAGCCGGGCATCCAGCTTGGTCGACGGGGTGCCGGCGGCGCCAAGGCCACTGAGATCCCCCTTCACATCCGCCAGAAAGACCGGCACCCCGAGGCGGGAGAACCCCTCTGCCAGCACCTGCAGGGTGACTGTCTTGCCGGTCCCGGTGGCGCCTGTGATGAGGCCGTGGCGGTTGGCCATGGCGGGCAGCAGGGCGATGGGTTGGCCATTGGCATAGGCCAGCGTCAGTGGTTGGGCCATGGTGAACTCCTTGTCTTGGCAGGCAGCGGCAAGCTGAGGGCTATAAGGAGTGTGGTGGCAGAGCCAAACGATGGCAAGGCGGGGTGAATGGCGCCCTGTGGCGAGCCAGGATGCCGCTCAGCGGGCGCGGCTCAGCCTGGCCAGCTGCAGCGTCAACAGGGTGAGCAGGGCCCCGGTGGCGGCGGTCAGCACCGCCAGCAACAGACTGCCGAGCAGGAAGGGGGGCACCAGGGTTGCCGCCTCGTGCTCCAGCCAGTGCAATGACCAGGTGAGGTGAAACGGCTCAGGGGGCTGGTGCAGCACCAGGCAGCCGGTGCGATAGGCCCAGAGGTACATGAAGGGCAGCGTCAGCGGGTTGTTGAACCAGACCGCCAGCAGGGCCAGCGGCAGGTTGAGGCCAAATGCCAGCGCCAGTCCGACCGCCACCAGGGAGTGCATGGGCACGGGGATCCAGCTGGCGAAGAGGCCGGCCGCCACGGCGCCGCTGAGTGCCCGGGTGCCGCCCTGCCAGAGGGCGGGGGTAAGCAGGCGCTCACCAAACAGGGCGAACCACTTCTGCTGGCGCAGGGTGTCGGGGTTTATCTTGATACGGACCAGCCAGCGGCTCAGCATGCCCGCGCCCCCTTGCGCTTCTGCCACTGGCGCACAGTATTGATGCGCCAGAAGGTGCGGATGAGGGTGTAACCCAGCAGCGAACTCAAGAGCGCGAGCACCAGAGATCCCAGCAGCAGCGGCGGGGCCAGGGTTTCAAATACCGAGACCAGCCATGCCCAGGTGAACTGGATATCGATGTGCTGGGCGGGGTGGCCGAGCAACTGGCAGCCCACCAGATAGGCGCCATAGAACAGCGGCGGCATGGTGACTGGGTTGGAGAGCCAGACCAGGGCGACCGAGAGGGGCAGATTGACCCTAAAGAGGATGGCGCCACCGGCCGCCAGCAGCATCTGGCAGGGGAGGGGGATCCAGGCCATGAAGAGGCCGACCGCGAAGGCACCGGCGGCGGAGCGGCGGTTGAGGTGCCAGAGGTTGGCATCGAGCAGCAGCTTGCCGAACAGCCGCAAGTGCTTGTGTTCCTTGAGCTTGTCCTGATCGGGCAGCCAGCGTTTTATGAGTCGTTTGGGCATGTTTGAAACCTTGCTAAATACTTGCTCCATGGATCTGCGTCTGTTGTCGTTTGCCCTGGGGGCAAGCTCCTCACTGCTCTGGCCCTGGTTACCCTCTAGCGCATGGGGCGGCGCGCTGCTGGCCCTCGCCATCCTGCTCGCCCATGGCCGTCACTGGCGGCTCTTGTTTCTGGTGCTCGGCGTGCTCTGGATGCAGCTGAACCTGCAGTATCGGCTGGCCTGGCTGGACAAGCTGGAGACACAGACCAGCCACATCATAACCGCACGGGTGCAAAGTACGGAGTCCTCGGGCGATAAACCGCGAGATAAATTTGCCCGCCTGCTGCTGCGGGTCGAGACGCTGGACGAGCAGCCCCTCGCGATATCCCCCCTCGTCAGGATCAACGCCTACCAAGGGTTGCCCCCTTTGCCGGCCGGCAGTCGCATCACCCTGGTGAGCTCCCTCAAGCCCGCCCATGGACTGGCCAACGAGGCGGGCATGGACGGGCGGCGCCTGCTGCTTGGCAAGGGGATCACGGCGACCGGCAACCTGCGCCGTCTCATCGAGGTCCAGGGGGCGGCCCCCGGGATGCGCGAGCGCTGGCTGGCCATGGCCAGCAGCGCCTGGCAGGGGCTGGAGCAGGCCCCCTTGCTGGCGGCGCTCAGCTTCGGGGAGCAGGGGGGCATCACGGATGCCCAGTGGGATCTGTTTCGCGGCAGCGGCCTGACCCACATCATCGCCATCTCGGGCCAGCATATCGCCCTGGTAGCGGTGCTCGGCTGGTGGCTGGGGCGGCTGTTGGGGCTGCGGGGGGCCATTCTGGTCTCCCTCTTGTTTGCTGCCGTCTACAGCTGGCTGGCGGGATTTGCGGTGGCGACCGAGCGGGCCCTCATCATGGTGCTGGTGTGGAGCCTGCTGCGCTGGTTGAAACGGGACTGGCCCAGCCACCGCATCTGGCTGTGGGCCTTCGTGGTGCTCGTGCTCTGGGATCCCTTCGCCCTCTACTCGGCCGGTTTCTGGCTCTCCTTCATGGCGGTGGCCCTGCTGTTGCTGGCGAGCCTGCTGCACGTGCGCCCCGGACTGGTGCGGCTGCAGATCCTGCTGCTACTGGGGCTGCTGCCCCTGCAACTGCTGCTGTTCGAGGGCATGGCTCCGCTGGCGCTCCTGCTTAATCTGCTGGCATTGCCGCTGTTCTGCCTTGGCATTATTCCACTGGCGCTGATCGGCGTGCTGCTGGCGCCGCTCTCCACCGCCCTGGCTCATGCCCTGTTCTGGTTGTCCGATCTGGGGCTGATGTGGGTGTTGTGGGGGCTCGGCCTGCTGGCGGACCATCTGCAGCTCTGGTGGCCTGTCCCCGGTTGGCTGATGCCCGTCAGCGCCTTGCTGGTGCTGCTGTGGGGGGCCTGGCTGTTGCCGGGAGGGCGCGGTCTGCTGCTCCCGGTGGGGGCCGCCCTGTTGCTGGGAGCCTGGCCTGCTCCCACTCCCTGGCAGGTGCGGGTGCTGGACGTGGGGCAGGGCTTGTCGGTGCTCGTCACCCGTGGCGAGCGCGGCATCCTCTATGACACCGGGAATAGCTACCCCGGCGGCTACAACATGGCGGAGGCCGCCATACTGCCCGTGCTGAGCCGCCTCGATGTGCGGGTGCTCGATGCCCTCATCATCAGCCACAAGGACAGGGATCATGCGGGCAATCGACGCGCCATGCTGCAGGCGATGCCGGTGCGCCGCGAGCTCTCCTCGTTCGGCTTCTCCCACAGCACTGCGCTGTGTCGCCGCGGTCAGCGTTGGCACTGGCAGGGGCTGGAGGTGCGCGTGCTCTGGCCCGAGCGGCCGGGGGCGGGGCGCAACAACGACAGTTGCGTGGTGCAGATAAGCGACGGCCGGCATCGCATCCTGCTCAGCGGTGACATAGAGCAGGGGGCGGAGCGCCGCCTGCTGGCCCTGGAAGAGAAGGGAGAAGGAGAGGAGCTCGCCAGCACATTTTCCAGTGCTGACATCAGCACCCTCTCCAGCACTGTGTTGGTGAGCCCTCACCATGGCAGCCGCACCTCCTCGACCCCGGGCTTCGTGGCGGCGGTGAACCCGGATGTCGTCATCCACAGCGCTGGCGACAGAAACCAGTGGCAGTTTCCCCGCCCCGAAGTGGTGGCTAGATACGAGGGGGCCCGTCAATGGGTGACGGGGCAGGATGGCGCCATCCTGATCGAGGCGGGGGAGGGAGGGCTCGAGATCCGGGCCGAGCGCGAGCAGGGCCCCTGGTACAGGCGCAATGGCCACTGGTGGCAACCCAGGTTATGGCGCTAGGGCCACTCCCTCAGCTGTCATTTCTCTTTGGGATTGGGCTGGGGCGATGGCAACGCTTGGTGTAATCCTGCGCTTTGGCTAGAATACCCCGTCATTTCCCTTATTAACGGCTATTCATGCAACAAGAAACCTCACAAGAGAGCTGGCCTGTCTTCAAACGCCTGCTCGGTTATGTCCGGGATCGCAAACTGGGGCTGGTGGGCGGCATCATCGGCATGCTGGGTTATGCGGCCGTGGATACCACCTTCGTCTACTCCATCAAGCCGCTCATCGATCAGGGCCTCAACGGCAACGACAGCAGCGTGCTCAAGTGGATGCCCTTCTTCGTGCTCGGTATCGTCGCCCTGCGCGGTTGTGCCGCCTTCCTCTCCAACTACTGCATGGCCTGGGTCGGCAACCATGTGGTGATGCGGCTGCAGCAGCAGGTATTCAGCCACCTGATGGCCATGCCCATGAGCTTCTTCGACCGCCAGAATACCGGCAACCTGCTCTCCAAGGTGACCTATGACGCCGGTCAGGTCTCCTCTGCCGCGAGCTCGACCCTGGTCTCCCTGGTGCGGGAAGGGGCGACTGTCATCGGCCTGCTCGGCCTGATGTTCTGGCACTCCTGGCAGCTGTCGGTGATCTTCCTGGTGGTCGGCCCAGTGGTGGGTGTGCTCATCGGTCTCATCAGCCGTCGTTTTCGCAAGATCAGCCGTCACATCCAGCAGGCGGTGGGTGACATCACCACCTCCACCGAGCAGATGCTCAAGGGCCATAAAGAGGTGCTGATGTTCGGTGGCCAGCAGGTGGAGGACAAGCGCTTCTTCACCGTCAGCAACCGGATGCGCCAGCAGACCATGAAGATGGTCGCGGCCGACGCCATCGGCAGCCCCATAGTCCAGATGGTGGCCTCGGTTGCCCTGGCGGTCTTCCTCTACGTGGCGACCATAGACTCGGTCAAGGCGACCCTGACCGCGGGCACCTTCACCGTCATGGTCACCTCCATGATGATGCTGCTCAAGCCGCTGAAAAGTCTGACCGACGTGAACAACCAGTTCCAGCGCGGCATCACCGCCTGCCAGAGCCTGTTCGGTCTGCTGGACTCCACCCCGGAGCAGGACACAGGCACCCGCACCCTGGAGCGGGCCCGTGGGGAGATCGAGTTTCGCAACGTCACCTTCACCTACCCGACCAAGGATACCCCGGCGCTGCACAACATCAGCTTCAAGGTGGAGGCGGGCAAGTCCGTGGCCCTGGTGGGTCGCTCCGGCTCCGGCAAGAGCACCATCGCGAGCCTCTTGACCCGCTTCTATGACATAGAGCAAGGGGAGATCCTGCTGGACGGCGTCAACATCCGTGAATACAAGTTGAGCGAGCTGCGCAAGCAGTACGCCCTGGTCTCCCAGCATGTCCACCTGTTCAACGACTCCGTGGCCAACAACATTGCCTATGCGGCAGAAGAGAAGTACAGCCGGGAAGAGATCCAGCATGCCGCCCGCATCGCCCATGCCGACGAGTTCGTGCGCAAGATGCCGGAAGGCTATGACACCGTCATCGGCGAGAATGGCGCTTCGTTGTCCGGTGGTCAGCGCCAGCGCATCGCCATCGCCCGCGCCCTGCTGCGTGACTCCCCGGTACTGCTGCTGGACGAGGCCACCTCGGCACTGGATACCGAGTCCGAGCGCCACATCCAGGCGGCCATCGACGAGCTGTGCAAGGCGCGCACCTCCCTGGTGATCGCCCATCGTCTCTCCACCATCGAGAAGGCGGACGAGATCCTGGTGATCGACGAGGGTCATATCGTCGAGCGCGGCAACCATGACGCCCTGATGGCCCAACAGGGCACGTATGCCCAGTTGCGGGCCATTCAGTTTGGCAACGTCGCTGTGAGCAACAAGGGCTGATGCTGGAGCGTCTCTGGTACGGCAAGAGTGGCTGGCGCTGGGCGCTGGCCCCCTTGGCCCTGCTGTTTGCCCTCGTCAGCGGCGGGCGCCGCTTCGCCTACCGGCGTGGCTGGTTCAGCACCTATCGCGCCAGCCTGCCGGTGATCGTGGTGGGCAATATCTCGGTCGGTGGCAACGGCAAGACCCCTGTGGTGGTCTGGCTGGTAGAACAGCTGCAAGCCCGTGGCTGGCGCCCCGGCGTGGTCAGCCGGGGTTACGGTGGCAAGGCGCCCCATTACCCTTATCGGCTCGATAAGCAGAGCACCACCGCCCAGGCGGGGGATGAGCCGGTGCTCATCGCAAGGCGCTGCGGCTGCCCCGTGGTGGTGGCGCCCAAGCGCGCCGATGCGGTACGGCTGCTGGAGCAAAGCGGCGAGGTGGACATCATCATCACCGACGACGGTCTGCAGCACTATGCCCTGGCCCGGGACATCGAACTGGTGGTGGTGGATGGGGCCCGGCGCTTCGGCAATGGCTGCCTGCTGCCCATGGGGCCGCTGCGCGAACCCATGACTCGCCTCAAGCGGGTCGATGCCATCATCTGCAACGGTGGCACTCCGGCCCAGGGGGAATACCCCATGGCGCTGGTGGCGGCCGCGCCGCACCGCGTGTGCGACGATGCGCCCCTCGAGGCGCCTCTCACCGGACCTGTGGATGCACTGGCGGGCATAGGCCATCCTCCCCGCTTCTTTGCCACCCTGACCGGACTCGGTTATGAGCTGGCAGAGCGTGTCGGTTATGCGGATCATCAGGCCTTTGATCGGGATGAGCTGCTCGCCCGCTTCGGTGCGCGCCCCCTGCTGATGACGGAGAAGGATGCGGTCAAGTGCCGGGCCTTCGCGCCGCCGCACTGGTGGTATCTGCCGGTGAGCGCCGAGTTGCCCGCCGCCCTGCTCGATACCCTGCTGCAGCGGTTGACCCCGCTGCAGGCACCCGGCCCTGACCATGCACATTGAATGGCGCAAGATCATCGCCTGCACGACGTCATCGCTCGTGCGGCGCCGTTGCAAGGAGCCGGGTTCCGGCTCCGGCGATGGAACATTAAACTGCTCGGCAGCCTAGCCCGTCCGAGATCGTCGCTTGCTCGACATCGTTGAAGGAGTTTCGTTTTGGCACTGGATATCAAATTGCTCGACATCATCGCCTGCCCGGTTTGCAAGGGGAAGCTGCACTATCAACCGCAATCGGACAAGGCTGCCCATGAGCTGATCTGCCGTTTCGACAGACTGGCCTATCCCCTGGAGGAGGGGATCCCCGTCCTCCTGGAGAACCGGGCGCGTCATCTGCCCCTGGAAGAGCTGAAGCCATGAGTTTCGTCGTCGTCATTCCGGCCCGTTACGCCTCGACCCGCTTGCCGGGCAAGCCGCTGGCGGACATCCATGGCAAGCCCATGGTGCAGCACGTGGTGGAGAAGGCCCTGCAATCGGGCGCCGATCGGGTGATCGTCGCCACCGACGATGAGCGGGTGCGGCAGGCGCTGCAGGCAACCGGCGTCGAGGTGTGCATGACCTCACCGGATCACCAGTCCGGCACCGAGCGACTGGCCGAGGTGTGCCGTCACTACGGCTTTGCCGCCGATACCATCATCGTCAACGTGCAGGGGGATGAGCCGCTCATTCCGCCCGTCATCATCCGTCAGGTGGCGGACAATCTGGCCGCTGCCACGGCGCCGATGGCGACCCTGTCGGTGCCGATCAAGGATGCCGAAGAGGCGTTCAACCCCAATGCGGTCAAGGTGGTGACGGACAAGGATGGTTACGCCCTCTACTTCAGCCGCGCCAGCATTCCCTGGGACAGGGATCGCTTTGCCAAGAGCCATGAGCAGATTGGCAATCACTATCAGCGCCACATCGGCATCTATGCCTATCGCGCCGGTTTCATCCAGCGTTACGTGGACTGGGCGCCGAGCGCGCTCGAGCAGGTCGAGGCGCTGGAGCAGCTGCGGGTGCTCTGGTACGGGGAGAAGATCCACGTGGCCCAGGCGCTTGAGGCCCCCCCGGTCGGGGTGGATACCCAGACCGATCTCGACAAGGTGCGTGCCCTGCTGGCCAACTGAGGCTGGCTGCACGAAAGTTGACCGACACGGCGCCTTCAGGCGCCGTTTTTTCGTTGATTATTTATATAATAATTTGATTTAAAACGGCTTTTACGAGCGCTTTCAAACTTTTCCCGGCCATGGTTTGCCAAATCAACGAGTTTGGTTATGATGCAAGACGCCGTGTTAACCCTAACTGGCATATAACGAGATAAAAAACGGGGTGTTTGGGTGATTAATGTATTCCTGGTCGATGATCATGAGTTGGTGCGTACAGGGATAAGACGCATTTTGGAAGATGTCCGCGGGATCAAGGTGGTGGGCGAGGCACAGAGCGGGGAAACCGCCGTGGCCTTCTGTCGGCAGCATCACCCTGACGTGATCCTGATGGACATGAACATGCCGGGCATCGGCGGCCTGGAGGCGACCCGCAAGATCCTGCGGATCCGGCCCGATGTGCGCATCATTGTGCTGACCATTCATTCCGAGAATCCGTTCCCCACCAAGGTGATGCAGGCGGGGGCCGCCGGTTATCTCACCAAGGGGGCCGCGCCGGACGAGATGATCCACGCCATTCGCCTGGTGCACTCCGGCCAGCGTTACATTTCCCCCGAAATCGCCCAGCAGATGGCCCTCAGCCAGTTTGCCTCGGCGGACGAGAATCCCTTCAAGTCCCTCTCCGAGCGTGAGCTGCAGATCATGATGATGATCACCAAGGGGCAGAAGGTGACCGACATCTCCGAGCAACTGAACCTGAGCCCGAAGACGGTCAACAGCTACCGCTACCGGCTGTTCAGCAAGCTGAACATCAACGGTGACGTGGAGCTGACCCACCTGGCCATTCGCTATGGCATGCTGGATGCCGACACCCTGTAACGGGCGGCGTGTAGCCATCAAAGGCGGCCTGTGCCGCCTTTTTGCTTTTTGCCGCCCCGGCGCAGTATGCTCTCCCCGTCTTTTTGCATTCATCCGTGAGTCGAGTTGCCGATGACCTTTTCTTCCGAGCCCCATTTTGACAGCAAGGCATTCTTGAGCGCCGTTACCCACCAGAGCGGCGTCTACCGCATGTACGACGGCGGCGGTACCGTCATCTACGTGGGCAAGGCCAAGGATCTGAAAAAGCGGCTCGCCTCCTACTTTCGCACCAATGTCGACAGCATCAAGACCCGCACCCTGGTGCGCCAGATCGCCGACATCCAGGTCACGGTCACCCACACCGAGACAGAGGCGCTGATCCTCGAGCACAACCTCATCAAGCAGTACCAGCCGCGCTACAACGTGCTGCTGCGGGATGACAAGTCCTACCCCTGGATCATCATCACGGCGCACCAGCACCCGCGCATCGGTGTGCATCGTGGTGCCCGCAAGGTGAAGGGGGAGTACTTCGGCCCTTACCCCTCCGGCGGTGCGGTGCGCGAGAGCCTGCACCTGATGCAGAAGATTTTCCCGGTGCGCCAGTGCGAAGACGCAGTCTACGCCAACCGCAGCCGTCCCTGTCTTCTCTATCAGCTCAAGCGCTGCGCCGGCCCCTGCGTGGCGGGGCTGGTGAGTGAGGCCGAATATGCCCAGCAGGTGGAGCTGGCCAAGCTGTTCCTGGCGGGCAAGAACCAGCAGGTGATAGGAGAGCTGGTCGGCAAGATGGAGTCCGCCAGCGGCGATCTGCGCTTCGAGGAGGCGGCCCGCTACCGGGATCAGATCCAGGCCCTGCGCCGGGTCACCGAGCAGCAGTCGGTGAGCGGCAACGTGCTGGACGAGCTCGACGTGGTGGGGGTGGCCTTCGAACAGGGAACCGCCTGCATCCACGTGCTCTTCATCCGTCAGGGCAAGGTGCTGGGCTCGCGCAGCTACTTCCCGAAAGTGCCGGCCGATACCCCCCTCGACGAAGTGGTGCAATCCTTCCTGCTGCAGTTCTATCTGTCGGGGCAGGGGGGGCGGCAGATCCCGAGCGAGGTGCTGCTGGACGTGGCGCTTGAAGACGAGAATGTCATTGCCGAGACCCTGAGCCAGACCGCCGGCTACAAGGTGCGGGTGCAGAGCCGTACCCGCGCCGAGCGGGCCCGCTTCATCAAGCTCGCCTCCATCAATGCTCAGACCGCGCTGCGCTCGCGCCTCGCCCACAAGAGCACCATCACCGCCCGCTACGACCAGCTGGAGGAGCTGCTGGAGCTGGAGCGTCCCATCGCCCGCATGGAGTGTTTCGATATCTCCCACACCATGGGGGAGCGCACCGTGGCCTCCTGTGTGGTGTTCAACCGGGAGGGACCGCTCAGCTCCGAGTATCGGCGCTTCAATATCGACGGCATCACCGGCGGGGATGACTACGCCGCCATGGAGCAGGCGCTGGAGCGGCGCTTTGGCAAGCAGCAGGAGCCGGACAAGGTGCCTGACGTGCTGTTTATCGATGGTGGTCTCGGCCAGTTGCGCCGCGCCGAGGAGATCCTAGCGCGCCAGCTGGAGTTTCTGGGTGGCAAATACCCGCTGCTGGTGGGTATCGCCAAGGGGGTGACCCGCAAGGCGGGGCTGGAGACCCTTATCCTAGGGGAGAGCCACGAAGAGCTGCACCTGCCGGCAGATATGCCCGCTTTGCACCTCATTCAGCACATTCGCGATGAATCCCACCGTTTTGCCATCACAGGCCACCGCGCGAGACGGGCGAAAGCCCGCACCACCAGTACCCTGGAAGATATCCCGGGGGTGGGGCCCAAGCGGCGGCAGGCGCTGCTCAAATATCTGGGCGGCTTGCAGGAGGTAAAGAAGGCAGGGGTGGACGAGCTCGCCAAGGTGCCCGGCATCAGCCAGGAGCTTGCCCAGTCCATCCACGACGCCCTGCACTCGCTCTAACCCTGAATAAAAAGGCTTATTCCGGGTTGGCGGCGTTCGGAGCAATCGGATATCCGGCATCAGTCAGGAGTGGGTCTGACCAGGGCAACCCAGAGTGGCTTGCAGTTGATGTGGATCCCGCAAACCGGCTCCGGCCGCACAAGAGCCGTGACGCAGGGGGCCCGCAAATGCCATAATGGCATGCATCCTGAGGTTATTGATGGATTAATAGACCAAGGCGGGCGCCTGTCCGGTTGCAACGGTGATCGGCTTGGGGCTACCATGTAGCGGCATACAAGAAGTGGCTGAAAATAATGACAAATATTCCTAACCTGCTGACGTTTTTTCGGATTTTGCTCATCCCCGTCTTCGTCATCCTGTTCTACCTTCCCTATCAGTGGTCCTACCTGGCTGCCGCGCTTGTCTTCATCCTGGCGGCCGCGACCGACTGGTTTGATGGTTATCTCGCCCGCAAGCTGAACCAGTCCACCGCCTTCGGCGCCTTCCTCGATCCTGTTGCCGACAAGATCATGGTGGCCGCGGCCCTGGTGGTCATCGTCGAACACTACAACACCATCTGGGTCACCATCCCGGCCATGACCATGATTGGCCGTGAGATCATCATCTCCGCCCTGCGCGAATGGATGGCTGAGCTCGGCAAGCGCTCCTCGGTGGCGGTCAGCTGGATTGGCAAGTGGAAGACCATGATCCAGATGGTGTCGCTGACCGGCCTCATCTGGCAGTACGACATCTGGATGGTGTGGCTCTCCTACGTGCTGCTCTATGTCGCCACCGTGCTGACGTTCTGGTCCATGTTCCAGTACATGAAGGCCGCCTGGGGCGATCTGACCTACCACTCCCGCTTCTAGTCTGCCCATGGGCAAATGGTTGTTTCCTTGCCGTTGGGGCCGGGAAACGGCCATGAGTGGCAAAAATGTGGGGGAAGGGCAAAAAATGCCCGAACGATCAGCGTATTAAATGTTTTTGGTTGACTGGACGAGGAACATCGCTAGAATGCGTTCTCGTAGTCAGGCAGTCAGCCAGACCAATGCGGGAATAGCTCAGTTGGTAGAGCACGACCTTGCCAAGGTCGGGGTCGCGAGTTCGAGTCTCGTTTCCCGCTCCAAATTCAGACAATCGAGAGCCAACTCTCTTTTGCATGGCGCGTTAGCAAAGCGGTTATGCAGCGGATTGCAAATCCGTTTAGTCCGGTTCGACTCCGGAACGTGCCTCCATATTGACAAGCCCGTACGCGGACTTGATACCGATTGCGGTGCCTGAGTGGTGAAATCGGTAGACACAAGGGATTTAAAATCCCTCGACGTTCGCGTCGTGCCGGTTCGATTCCGGCCTCAGGCACCATTAAAATCAAAGACTTACGAAGGCCACTAGCGATAGTGGCCTTTTTGTTTTTGCGTCAATGCCCACACTTGGTCCACACGGCCTTATTTCGGCAGGTATGCCAGCTTTACTCCCCGTAGCTCCCGAAGCCCAGCCGTAGCCAAGGGTCAATGCCGAGTCGATGGGGGGTTACCATCTGGATTAACGGTCCGGGCCTCTGCTCATCGGGCTGGCCTTGTGGCGGACACGACCGCGTGATCCCGCCGTCATCCTCGAGCCGGTGTCACCCTCATCTCGTTTTCGCCCCATCTGGGGCTATCCAATGCAATATCGTCGGAAGAGATGGTTGGATAGAAGAAAAAATACTTAGACGTCGGCTGCGAACTTGGCATGGGGAATGGAGCCTTATTCGAGGCTGTGCCTGCTTGCCATTGCCTACGGCTCTTACCGCTGTCTCGATCCCGCCTGCTCCCACCGAATCAAATTGATAGCATGCAACTGCCGTGGCTGGGCCACGATTTCACTGGAAAAAGGGGGGATTCGGTTGGCTAGGAGGGCATCAGCAACCGATTGTTGAGCGGGGTCGTTATGTCCGGATAGCCTCATTTTTTGCGCCACCCCTTGCGCGCGCAGCGGCGGAAGCTGTCGTACGCTTGGCGCTTTATCACCAAGGAACCTCTCGATTGAACTTCAACAAAGCCAGACCAGACGGGGACGAAAATTGAACGAACACAAACCTGAAGGAATCCATTATGAGTGTGCTCAAGATGAGATACGTGCTCCTCAGCACGTGGACGCTGTTTTTAGGTGGCTGTGATACCGAAACCATGGTGCCCGTGCCCAGTGGGAGCGGCGGAGGTAATGGAACAGACGCAGCACAGATCACCAGCCTGCAAGTCACCCCCTCGGAGAGCCGTATCCCGGCAGGATTACAACAACAACTGATTGCCCAGGTCACCCTGAGCGATGGCTCGACCGCGGAGGCCGCAGCCGATGTGACCGTGAACTGGAGCAGCAGTGATGCCAGCATTGCCACCGTCGACGAGACGGGGCGTGCCACTGCCGTGGGGGCCGGGATAGCCAGCATCAAGGCCACAGGGACCGGGAATGGCAGGGTCTTTGAGGCAAGCGCCAAACTGGAGGTGACAGATGCCGTTGTCTCCGATCTGACCCTTACCCCGGCGATCGCCACCAGCATGCCGCCCTCGGCATCACAACCGATAGTCATGACCGTCTTTGCCGCCAAGGCGACGCTCTCCGATGGCAGCATCATCGATCTGACCTACAACCCGGCCCTGAGCTGGAGCAGCAGTGATGAGGCCGTCGCCACCGTCAGCAACACGATCGGCAGTAAAGGGGTCGCGACCGCCGTCGGCGCGGGGGCCACTACTGTCAGCGCGAGCGGGATGCTCAATGGGCAGAACTTCTCTGCCACCGCAGACTTGACCGTGACTCCGTGACTGGCGTTGTGGTAACGGGTAATCGCCTACCAGTGTGACCATGACGGCAGGGCGCCGGCTCTGCCACTCTTTTCCCTCATCCTCCCTGTGTCACCTCGCGTTACCGGGCCCCGCCTGTACCAAGGGGGCACTGCTGATGCGCTCCGCCCATCATTCCATCCTGCTCACTGGGTCCCCCAAGGTTGCCAAGGCATGGCCGGGCCAAGCAACGGCGTCATGACGTGGATGGTGATGACGGACAGAAATGGGTGCCACGGCCGTCGCTTTCTCCCTTGACCGGTACGGTGTGCTTCATGGAAGCTCGATCTTTTCCACGGGAGGGCGAAGCGATGTTACGGATCTTGGGCAAGGCGTCGTCAATCAATGTGCGCAAGGTGTTGTGGACCTGCGCCGAGCTGGATCTCCCTTTCGAGCGGGAGGAGTGGGGGAGTGGCTTCCAGTCCACCCGGAGCGCCGAGTTTCTGGCGTTGAACCCGAACGCCATGGTGCCGGTCATCCGGGATGGAGACTTCACCCTGTGGGAATCCAACAGCATCATCCGATATCTGACGACGCGCTATGGTGACGGCTCGCTCTATCCCGCCGAGGCGCGGGCGCGGGCGATGGTCGATCAGTGGATCGATTGGCAGGCATCGGACTTGAATCGCGCCTGGATCTACGCCTTCATGTCGCTGGTGAGGATCTCCTCCGCCCATCAGGACAGCCAGGCGATCGAGGCGAGTTGTGCCGAGTGGTCCAGGTACATGCAGATCCTGGACAGGCAGCTCGAGGTCACTGGCGGCTATGTGGCCGGGAGCCGCTTCTCGCTGGCGGACATTCCCATCGGCCTGTCGGTGAATCGCTGGTTCCATACGCCCTTCGAACGCCCGCCACTCGCGGCGGTGAGCGATTACTACGTGCGCTTGAGCGAGCGCCCCGGCTTCTGTCTGTATGGCAATAACGGGATGCCATAAGCGGCAGCGCAAGATCGACCGCAGTGCCGCACCTGCCAACCTTGACAGGTCAGCGCTTCGCGCCAGAACCCCGGGCCCTGGGCTGGGCGACTTGCCCTGTTAGCGGGCATCGGGGCAAAAGGTGCGGCTCGCCCATAAAAAATCCGAAACACGGGGTTTCGGATCCTGGCCCGCGAGGGGCGTACACGAGGTGTGTCGGGAGGCAGGTCAGCTGCGGATCTTGTTGTAGACAAACAGCACGATCAAGGCACCGACGGTGGCGATGAGGATGCTCGGCAGGTTGAAGCCGGTCACCGTTCCCATGCCGAGCAGAGTGCCGACATAGCCCCCCACCATGGCGCCGACGACCCCCAGGATCACCGTCATGAAGAAACCGCCCCCATCCTTGCCAGGCATGATCCACTTGGCCAGGATGCCGACGATCAATCCCAATACCACCCAGGTCAGAAATCCCATCATCTCGTCCTCATGTGTGTGCACAGACACAGAGTATATGCAGGGTTCAGTGTTGCCTCCTGCCCAAAGAGGGGGGGGCGTAAGTGGTCATAAGGGCACCCCTTATCTCCGCTGGCAAGGCGTCACTCGGGGAGGGGGCGGCTCTCGAGCCGCTGGCCCTGCGGAGAGCAGCTCAGCACCGATCCCTGCTCGAACCAGTCTCCCAGCACGATGCGCCGCGCCGGCTTGCCGTCCAGCATGAAGTCATGGACGGCGGGCCTGTGGGTGTGGCCGTGGATCATCAGGCGGCAGCTGTGTTGGCGCAGCAGGGCATCGACCGCCGCCGGGGTCACGTCCATGATGGTCTGGGGCTTGCCGGCATTCTCCATCTGGCTCTGGCCCCGCATCTTGCAGGCGATGACCTGGCGGCGGGTGAGCGGCTGGCGCAGGAAGAGCCAGCGCAGCCATTTCTGCTGGGTGATGCGGCGAAACTTCTGATAGCCGAGATCCAGGGTGCAGAGCAGATCCCCGTGGCTCAGCAGCACCCGCTCCCCGTAGAGATCGATGACGCAGGGGTCGCCGAGCAGCGTCATGCCCGCCCGTTTGGCAAAGGCCTTGCCCAGCAGGAAGTCGCGGTTGCCGTGAATGAAGTAGATGGGCACGTTCTGCCGGCTCAGGGCCAGGAAGGCCTCGGCCACCTGGTGGTGGAGCGGGTTGGGATCGTCGTCGCCAATCCAGAATTCGAACAGATCACCCAGCACATAGAGGGCATCGGCCTTGGGGGCATCGCGCTCGAGAAAACGCACCAGTGCGGCTGTCATGTCGGGCCGCTGGGCACACAGGTGAAGGTCACTGATAAAAAGGGTGCTCATGATGTGGGATGAGTGCTCTTGAAGGGATCCGGGCAAAGGGGGGCAGGGGTGCCTGCCGGCGTGGGCGAGTCGCTCAGGGATCGTGCCTGCCAGTGGAGCTCGGCAAGGTTGCGCCCCTCCAGGGTCAGCAGCGCGACGTAAGGATCGCCGCAAAGCCCTAGCAGACGACAGATGGCGGCCTCCCCTTTGAGCCCTGCCCCGAGGCGAAGACGCAGCACGGCCTGATGGAAGTCGTGGCCAAAGTGCCCCAGCAGGGCGGCCATCAGGCTGAGGTGACGCCAGCCGTTGAGCGTCTCAAGCCGGGCCGGGGTGACATAGAGCTCCACCGGCCAGCGCGCCTGGTCCGGGCCGGTCAGGGTCTGCTCCATCAGCCACACCTGGTTCCCCTTGCCCCTGACCGTCCAGCCCTGCTCACGCAAGAGGGCGGCGAGGCGCGCGGGGTCCGGGTGCTGGCAGAGGATGTCGAGATCGCTGCCGGGCAGGTCGAGCCCGATGGCGACCGTGCTCACCAGGGCCACGTCCTGGCACAGGCGCCCCAGCGTATCCCACACACCACTGCTTAGCAGGGCGTGGGCGGAGCGCTGGCGGGGATTGCCCCGGGCCAGATAGTCGAGGCGGCGCCAGTTGGCAGGGCTGGCCTGCGCAGATGGAAAAACTGCGGCCGGGGCCGCAGTTTCATCGCTACGCAGTAGAAAACAATCAGTCAGCAAGGGTGACCTTGGTGATGACCACGTCTTCAACCGGTACGTCCTGATGCATGCGGCCTGAGTTGCCGGTCTTGACGCCCTTGATCTTGTTGACCACGTCCATGCCAGCGGTGACTTCACCGAACACGCAGTAGCCGAAGCCCTGGGTGGTGGCGGACTTGAAGTCCAGGAAGTCGTTGTTGTTCACGTTGATGAAGAACTGGGCGCTGGCGGAGTGCGGCTCGCTGGTGCGGGCCATGGCGATGGTGCCAATCTTGTTGGACAGGCCGTTGGCCGCCTCGTTCTTGATGGGGGCGCGGGTCTCTTTCTCTTCAAAGCCAGGAGCATAGCCGCCGCCCTGGATCATGAAGCCGTCGATGACGCGGTGGAAGATGGTGTTGTCGTAGTGACCGTCACGGCAGTATTGCAGGAAGTTGGCCACGGTCTCGGGGGCTTTTTCCGCGTTCAGGGTCAGAGTGATGTCGCCGTGGTTGGTGTGCAGAGTAACCATGATATGTCCTTTCATTTGATGCGGGCGATGAGGTGCCCGCAGGTGTATGGCATAAAGTGGTGGCAATTCTAGCCCATCAGGGGCCTGCGGCATAGATGGCATGGGGGATCCGGCGCTTTTTCTGCCTCGTTTTCTCCACCGGATGCGGTTAGAATGTCAGACCATTTTACTCACAGGCAGTGGTCATAAGATGCTGAAGATATACAACACACTCACTCGTCAAAAAGAAGAATTCAAACCTATCCACCCGGGCAAGGTGGGCATGTATGTGTGTGGCGTCACTATCTACGATCACTGTCATATCGGCCACGGCCGCACCTTCGTCTCCTTCGACGTGGTGGCCCGCTACCTGCGTTACGCCGGTTACGATCTCACCTATGTGCGCAACATCACCGACGTGGATGACAAGATCATCAAGCGCGCCGCCGAGACTCGGGTCACCTGCGACGATCTCACCGAACGCCTGATCGGCGACATGCACCAGGACTTCGACGCCCTCGGCATGCTGCGCCCTGACATCGAACCCCGCGCCACCCAGCACATTGGTGAAATCATCGCCCTGGTCGAAACCCTGCTGGAAAAAGAGCACGCCTACGTGGCGGACAATGGCGACGTCATGTTCATCGTCGAGTCCTTCGCCGACTACGGCAAGCTCTCCGGCCAGGATCTGGAGCAGTTGCAGGCCGGCGCCCGGGTCGACGTGGTCGAAGCCAAGCGCAACCCGCTGGACTTCGTGCTGTGGAAGATGTCCAAGCCCGGCGAGCCGACCTGGGACAGCCCCTGGGGCCCGGGTCGCCCCGGCTGGCACATCGAGTGCTCCGCCATGAACTCCAAGCACCTTGGCAACCACTTCGACATCCACGGCGGCGGTTCCGACCTGCAGTTCCCCCACCACGAGAACGAGATCGCCCAGTCCTGCTGCGCCCACGGTGGCGACTACGTCAACACCTGGATGCACAGCGGCATGGTGATGGTGGACAAGGAGAAGATGTCCAAGTCCCTTGGCAACTTCTTCACCATCCGCGACGTCCTGGCCCATTTTGATGCCGAAACCGTGCGTTACTTCCTGATGTCCGGCCACTACCGCAGCCAGCTCAACTACTCGGAAGATAACCTGAAGCAGGCCCGCGCCGCCCTGGAGCGGATGTACACCGCCCTGCGCGACCTGCCGGTGGCTGCCGCCGCCGGTGGCGACGAGCAGGTGGCCCGCTTTGTCGATGCCATGGACGACGACTTCAACACCCCGGAAGCCTACTCCGCCCTGTTCGACCTGGTGCGCGAGATCAACCGCCAGAAGGCCGAAGACATCGCTGTCGCCGCTGGCCTGGGTGCCCGCCTGCGTGAACTGGGCGCCGTGCTCGGCATACTGCAACAAGACCCGGACGCCTTCCTCAAGGGCAATGAAGCGGACGACGAAGTGGCCGAGATCGAGCAACTGATCGCCCAGCGCAATCAGGCCCGTGCCGACAAGAACTGGGCAGCCGCCGACGCAGCTAGAGCTCGTCTCACCGAGATGGGAATCGTGCTGGAAGACAGCGCCGGCAAGACCAGCTGGCGCCGTGCATAAGGGCGGTGGCCCTGTTGGTGCCAACAGGTTAAACCAATAAAAAGCCGCAGCCCTGGGCTGCGGTTTTTTTTACGGTATAAATAATAATAGCCGTTTCGAGAATAAAATTTAACATTTCAAGCTGGGTGATTAAGGGTATTCAATTAACTTAGTGATTGAGCTTGAATAGTGTTCAAAATGTTTATGGGTGTAATCAAAAGTGGTTTTTAATTCTTGGATTGCATTTGTGTACAATGCAGAGTGTGATAGCTTGTAACTCAATCCTTTTTTATTTATTTGGTTGCTAATGAATTTTAATACAGCGGATTGCAAAAAATGCCCTCTCATGATCTCATTTAAATCTATTCCTGATTTTGATATCAGTTCGGATGCAAATGTTATTTGTTCATTACTAAATTGGGGCTTTAGCTTTTTGATATGAGCGGCGACCTTATTTAGATCTAAATTATCGCATGACTGAGTCTTCATGTAGCGAGTGCAGTTATCACCAATAACGTCTATATAGAGTTCGTAATACTCATTTGCAACGTCAAAACTAATTAACTCTTCCAAATGTTGAGAGATACCACTCATCCACTGCTCAAATATCGAGCTCTCAAGTGAGCTATCTCTAATCCATAACTTGGTTATTTCTATAACTGACCTAGGGAGATATAGAGTGTTTTCAATAGAATATCCATAGGTTGTAATTATTCGGTTGTGCTTTGGTATTTTACCTGATAGTACTTTGTAATCTGAGTCCCTCGCAATGATAATGTTTAAGTCTTCAGATATTAATCGTTCGGTGTATTTGTCCAGTTCACTAGAACCGTCTTTCACTTCTATTTTTATATCTGCCAATTTGAAGTGTTGGAATAATGTTTCCCAGAAAAGTATGTCATCGTCCCCCTCAACATAGACCAGCTTTTTACATCTATGGAATCTATTTAGAACATTTACGGCATCTTTAGAATACTCAACATCACTCATTTAAGTAGGTCCTCCATATCGATGAGCTTGTCAGAGTATTTACCTGCGACCTCTGGTGAGTGAGTTGCAACAATCAGCTGTGCATTTGGATTCAATTGGTTTATTGCTGGCAATATTTCCCTTTGCCAAGTTATGTGGAGGGAAAGTTCAGGTTCATCGGCAATGAATATATATGGAGCTTGGCGCTGGAGTAAAGCTTCAGCAAATAAAATTATCAGCTGTTTTTCGCCTGATGAGAGCTTCTCAATAGGAATATCACCATTTCGCTTAACTGTTAAGTGACCATTTTTAAATTCAAATGTTTTGTCAGTAATGAAAGTTTTAAGTATTTTTAAAAAATCATCTCGCTGTTTAAATATCTCTTTCTCTTCTTTTTCGGCATCTAATGACATGCGAACTACGTTGCTTGTTTGTTTAACTTTCTCTAAAGGTCCGAAATCAAAGTCAATTGGTGCATCTTTGTCTGCATTTTGAAGGGAAACTCGCATCCTTGCGATACTTTCCGCAACTTTCTCGATATGATTGTTGATGTCGTTACGGACCTTATTATCAAGTATTCCAAGTTGTCTATAAGCGCTAATTAGATTGTCTTTTTCGGTTTTTTTATCAAAATTCAATGTGAACCCAGTTCTCTGTTCGCTTTCTCCTGTATATAAAAGTGATGTTAATACTTTTCTCTGCAAGTGAGATGACACAGCTCTTGCTTTATCAGATAATTCAAGTTGGTATGTCGTTAATCGCTGAACTAAGTCTTGTAAAATCAAATCTACAGGAGATATGTTTTTAAATTCCTGTCGGTCCCTGCGATTCTGATCATAGTCTTTTTTAATTCTATATACGGACAGGGTTGTAATATTTACAAGTTCTCCCATAGTATTTCTTATCAGTTCTGACTCTTCAGCGATTCTTCTTCTGAAGTGCAAGGGAATATTGTCTTCTGGACCCACAACACGTAATGTATATTTGCTTCTAGAGATATAGTATTCAACGAGAGGGAATCTGAATTCGTCAGATATGGATTTCTTTACTCTTATGGTTTTTGACCTTTTGCCAGCGATGAGTTTTATTTCTACGTCGCAAAATTCGAAACCGTATAACCACTCAATATCTACAGTTAAAATGGCATGAAGAATACTCATGAATGTGGTTTTACCTGAGCCGTTTCTACCAATAATTACATTGACAGTGCTATAAAAATCAGCCTCAAGGGTATGCTCTCCCCAAAACCCAGATATCTTTATCGATTTTATTTTATACATAATACCCTCTATTAAATTAAGTCTGCTGAGACATTTTATGATTTTTTATTGTGAGTTTTAGTAGCATTTTTAGTGTGTGATATTTCGCTGAAATATTTGCGTTGCAATAGTGTTGGGAGTCATTAACTGGATGGGGATTACTTGATGCTTTGTTAAATGACAGTTTTTTATCTTTATCTATATAAGCTGATTTTATTTAGGGCATCTCACAGAGGTGATCGGTGTTAGCAGATTATTTGTATCTAGTATGTACTCTGTGGTGCTAAGAGTAGGTCTTCCCCCCTGTTGTTCGCCGAGGTGAGCCCGTTTGTCCAGGCCGCGAGGCAGGACGCCGAGCGAGCGCCGCTGTGCCAGGGGCCAAACCGGAATTGGACGAGCAACGCTCGGCCCGGTTTGGCGCAAGGACAAGGATGTCCGCAGCGGACTTTGACCGACGCCAGGGATGGCGAAGGTCAAAGTCCATCGGCGCGTGCCGTTGGACAAAGGGGGGAACCGAGGGCACCCGACGCAGGAGGGCGAACAAGCGGGGGTGGCCTTTCTTTTGGTGACTTTTCTTTGGCCACGCAAAGAAAAGTCACTCGCCCAAGCCCGAAGGGCGGGCGAAACCCCGTCGAGGGCAGCGCCCTCGTGTCCTGCACGGCGAAGCCATGCCAATACCTTGTTGCAGGGCAATGACGTTACCGAACCCCTCACCCCAGCCCTCTCCCCCAAGGGGAGAGGGGATCAAGCCGAAACCCCGTCGAGGGCTGCGCCCTCGTGTCCTGCATGGCGAAGCCATGCCCAAGTTACCCAACCCCTCACCCTAACCCTCTCCCGCAAGGGGAGAGGGAATTGTTACCGTGGTGCAATGCGCTCCGCTTATTGCACCCTACGCCTTTCCCGCAGGGGGAGAAGGGGATGGTTACCGTGGTGCAATACGCTCCGCTTATTGCACCCTACGCCTCTCCCGCAAGGGGAGAGGGAATTGTTACCCTGGTGTAATGCGTTGCGCTTATTGCACCCTACGCCTCTCCCGCAAGGGGAGAGGGGATTGTTACCGCGGACGATTACGCTTCGCTAATCGACCCTACTCGACCCTACTTGTCACGGGGTCGTCGGAAACCCCATCGAGGGTGGAACCCTCGCACCTTGCCGAGGCGCGGGATGCCGGGCTGGCATCCGCCAACGACGCTACCGCCCCTGGCTGTCGCTACCACAATGCGCCGCTGACCCTGGCATATGAAAAGGGGCCAACGGGCACCCACCCCCATCCTACGGAGCCGACGGGGCCCGATCCATGGATATTGCTGACTCAAGTGTCAGAATCGACAGGTTTTTTGCGCTGGTTCAAAGTTACGGCCGCACGCCAAGGGCGGGGCGAGGCGTCAGACCGTGGCGGTGGGCGCGCCAAAGTGTGAACGGGGTGGTATTTCCCCGGCCTACCCCTTTCTCGCACTTGTCTGGCGTGCCCCGGGTTGGCTAAGGTGGTCGCCCATCACATGCAGGTAGTGGAGAGAGGCATGGACAAGATATTGCAGACCCTGTCGGAGCGGGTCACGGCGGCGCGGGATCTGGAGAGCCTGACCCGGCCCCTGCTGGAGATGCTCGAAGCGGTGACCGGGCTGGAGTCGACCTATCTTACCGAGATCGATGTCGGGCAGAGCACCCAGCATATCCGTTATGCCCGCAACGTGGCCGGGCTGCAGATCCCGGAGGGGGCGGCGGTGGACTGGAGCGATACCCTGTGCCGGCGGGCCATCGATGAGGGGCGCCTGTTTACCGACAACGTCACCGAGTGCTGGGGGGATTCGCAGGCGGCCAGGGCCATGGGCATTCGCACCTATCTGAGCAGCCCGGTGCGCACCTCGTCCGGCGCGCTCTACGGCACCCTGTGTGGCGCCAGCGCCGAGCAAAAACCCCTGGTAGCCGGCTCCGAGGAGCTGGTTGCCTTCTTCGCGAGGCTTATCGCCGAGCATGTGGAGCGAGAGCAATTGCTGCTGCAGTTGCAGCGGGCCAACGACGAGCTGTCACGCCAGGCGCTCTGCGATCCTCTGACCGGGCTGCCGAACCGCCGGGCCCTGATGCAGGAGCTGACCCGGCTGTTCTCCCTCTCGGATCGGGCCGGGCACCCTGTGCTCATCGCCTTTATCGATCTCGACGGTTTCAAGCAGATCAACGATACCCACGGTCACGAGGCGGGGGATCGGCTGCTGACCACCATGGCGCGTCAGCTGGGGTCGGCCCTGCGTCGTGGCGACATGTTGGCGCGGATGGGGGGCGATGAGTTCGTCGTCGTGGGCATGGGCCCGATCCCGGGGGAGGAGACGCTCGAGGCGGCGGTACAACGCTTCCGGCATCGGCTGTTCGAGCACAGCGTGCTGCAGTTGCCGATCCAGTCCCGGGTGCTGCACTACCCCGGGGCCAGCGTGGGAGTGGTGGCGGTCGATCCGGCGCACACCAGCGTGGACGAGGCCCTGCGCCAGGCCGATGCGAGCATGTATGAAGTCAAGCGCCAGCGCCGCGCGCTGGGGTGACGGGAACCTTGCATCCAGGGCGCCCCGGCCCATGGGAATGAGGCCAGGTTCCGCGCCCTTGATGCCGCGCATTGTTGCCCCCGCGCCCGGGATGCTAGGATGCGTCTTCCTCAACACAGGCACCCTCTACCATGGCAAACCGCGTTATCGGCCAGCTCCGCGCCCTGGCGGCGAAAATGGCCACCCTCTTTGCGGAACTTTCGGAGTTTCAGCAGCGCATCTGGGTGGTCAGCATCATCAAGGATGCCTACACCGATACCTTCATCGTCAACGAGGGCAGCTTCGAGGAGCCCATGCAGTGGATGCACCGCAAGGGCTACAGCGCCGAGATGCTGGCCCGGGTCGATGCCATGGCGCGATCCCAGGTAGTCCAGCTGGAGTTTGGCGGGCAGCGCCACCGCCTGATGCGGGTCAAATGATGTGGCTCAAATAAGGGGCGCCGCCATGGCGTCTCTCTTTGCCCGACGGGCCCCGGCAATCCGGGCCCTGGCTCTGCGGCCTGATGGCGACCTCCCGGTGAGCCTGCCTAGCTATGACTTCTCGGTGGTGCGCTCCGGTTTCAATGCCCCCGAGTAGACGCAGATGGCGGAGTTGTAACTGTTGTAGGCGACGGCGTAGTTGAAGTCGCAGAAATAGGCCGGGTGCTTGGTGGCAACCGTGTCACCCGCCTTGCATTTGTCCTGCATCCCCTCCACCAGAGAGTCATTGTTGGCGCCGAGACAGGCCTTGCCCGTGGTCTTGTCGCCGCCGCACGCCATCAACAGGGCGCACACCGAGGCACCCATCAACCACTTCACTGTTTTATGCATGTTCAGTCCTGATATGTCCAAACAAAGTGCCATCTGCACCGGGAGAGTGGGGCCAACAGGCTCCCGGCACCATTTTACGGAGCCGGGACGCTCCGCGTCACCCCTTGTGGTGATCAGCGTCTGACATTCCATGGTGTTTGTGAGGGAGCCAGCGGCCGTCGAGGCGGGGAGCGGCCGAGAAGGGCGTGGCGGGCATGCCAGGCCCAGAAAAAGAGAGGAGCCCATCCCGGCTCCTTGTCGTGGCGCTGAACGTCAGGGGATCGGGAAGTACTTGTGCTGGATCCGCTGGAACTCGCTGCTGGCCAGCACCTGGGTCAGGCCGTGCTGGAACTCCTTGACCAGGGCATCGTCCACCGGGTGGCTGAAGGCGAAGCAGAACTGCTCGGAGCTCAGCACCCAGCGCACCTCGAACTGGGCGGGATCCAGCTGCTGGGCCTGGATGAGATCCATCAAGGTGGCCTTGTTGCTGGAGATGAGGTCGACCCGGCCCGAGGTGAGCATCCGCAGGGCCTGGGGAAGGCGGTTGGCGGTCATTATCTTCTGCTCGTCGAAGCCGTTGTTGAGCAGCAACTGCTCCCCTACGTCGGCACGCACGGCGCCTATGGTGTGCTGCTGGGCATCTTCCAGCCGGGTGAGCTTGAGGGGATGGCTGGCCAGCCCCATCAGCACGATTTCGGCATAGCCGATGGGGCAGGCCCACTTGAACAGGGGATCCCGCGCCTCGGTGCGGGCGGTGGCGAAGAGCACCACGTTGGGCTTCTGGGTCAGCAGGTAGTAGCCCCGGGCCCAGGGGAGGATGCTGATCGCCTGGGGCGGCGTGCCCGTCTTCTGCCACACCAGGTGCAGCAGCTCGATGGCAAAGCCGCTGGGGGTGCCATCTTCCCCGGTGAAGTTATAGGGTTTGTACTCTTCGCTGAGGTAATGCAGCTTGCCAAGGGCCGGGCTGGCGTTGGCCTTTCCCATCTCCCCCGGCCCGCCCCAGAGTGTCGCCAGCAGGGCGGCCATGCCCGTGATGGTGCCCCCGAGCGTGCGTGTGATCCCTGGCATCCCTGTTCTCATCCTGACCGTCCTGCTGCCGAGTGCCCAGCTTCAAGTGTTGTCAAGCCACGGGGTTTCGCCACCCGAGGGGGCGAACAACCGCGGCTGCCCCCCGGTGCGGCGCAAGAGAGGAGGCGGGAATGCGCTCCCCGGATGGCGCATCACCAGGCCGGACGGGTGTGGCCTATGGGCTTGAGCGCCTCGTCCCGCAGGCCGACCAGCAGGGTCCCGCCGTCCGGCTGCAGCCGGAATTCGCCGTAGCGCGCCTGCTCGTACTGCTCGCCCGTCCCCTCCTCGAAGAAGAAGGCATCCGGCCCTATCCGCCACTGGCCCTGCTGCCAGCGGGCCAGCAGCAGCCGCTGGTCCGGGGCCAGGGCGTCGGTTCTGCCCCCTTCCACGCGCTGCGCCACTTGTTGCTCATCGAGGCGGATGACCAGGATCTGGGCGGCGGCGCCCTCCTGATGCGGACTCCCCAACTGGCGGGCAAGGGCGTAACTCAGGCGCATATAGTCCCCCTGCATCAGGGAGCGGGGATCGACCGGGGCCAGCTCCAGTAGCACGGTCTCGCCGCTGCTTATAGCGTGCTCGAAACGCCAGACGGTGACATTGATGCCCACCAGGATGGCGAGGCCTGTCAGAAAGAAACCAAGACGTCTCATGAGGGGATACTCCCATGCAGATGTTTGAGCCCTTGGTCATCGCCGAGCAACCGGGGACCGGAGTCCGGCTGTGTGGCGAGGCCGGTCAGCAAGAGGGCAAAGCGTCTCATGAGGGGATACTCCCACGCTGGTGTTTGAACCCTTGGTCGTCGCCGAGCAACAGGGGGCTGGAGCCCGGCAATGTGGCGAGGCGGGTCAGCAAGAGGCCAGGGTATCTCATGAGGCGATCTCCTTGCCGAGGATGTTCAACAACTGGCGGGCGCCGAGCAGCAGGGCACCCGAGCCCAGCAGCAGCCAGGATTTGGTCATCAGGGTCAGCCCGAGATCGTAGTAGTAGAGGGAGCCAAAGCCGAGCAACAGCAAGCCGGCCAGGGTCATGAGCCCGAGACTGGCGGCATAGAAGCCGAGCACCAGCACCAGGGCGCCGGCCCCCATGCCGGGGATGAGGGCGCTGATCACCACCAGCGGCAGGCCGTATAGCAGCGGCAGCTTGAGGCGGACCATGACGGCGAGCAGCAGGGCGGCGCAGAGCAGGGGATTGAGCATAAGCGGCAGGCGGGAGTGGCCCAGCTCGTCGAGCACGCTGGCGCCGCCGTCCCACAGGGGATGATGCAGTCGACCCAGCACCAGCAGGGAGAGTGCCAGCCCCAGGGTGAGGGATTCATAGAGCGAGTGGCGTTCTGGGTCGCGCTCGGCCTGCAGCCAGCAGAAGGTGAGGGCGGCCATCACCAGCGGCAGGGCCAGCAGTTGCAGGCCGAGGCAGGCGAGCCCCATGGTCAGCAAAATGGCGGTGGCGAAGCTGTGGAACAGGCGAACCAGCCAGTGCTCGAACAGGGCGGCGATGGCCAGCGACAGCAGGGCTAGTCCCAGCCAGAGTGGCGCCGAGTGGGGGTCAATCTGGTCGATGAGACCATAGAGCAGCCAGGCATCGGCCGCGAGCGCGAGCGCCAGCACGAACTGATCCCAGAGATCGCTACGCCGGGCCAGGCGGTTGAGGCCGAGGGCGGCGGCCATCAGCAGGGTGCCCATGACGAGGGCGTGGTTTGGCTCGCGGATCAGGCTCTCGAAGGCCATGAACAGGAAGAACAGCAGGAAGAGGGCGGCCAGCCAGCCCACCATGCCGAGCAGGAAACGGCTCGACCAGTGCGGCTGCTCGTCTTGAGGGGCGTCGCCCTCCACCAGATGGGCGGCCCGCAGCCTCTCCCAAGGACTCAGATCAGACATGCTGCCTCCGTTGTTGTTGCAGCCAGCGGCTGGCCATGACCATGAAAGTCCGATGGCGATGGGATGGCCAGCAGGGGTGACCAGAGGATCGGCTCAGGCATGGGACCTCCGTTGTTGTTGCAGCCAGCGACTGGCGAGGACCGAGAGGCCGATGGCGATCAGGGATAGCAGCAAAAAGCCGTTCATGTCCGGCTCCATCCACTTGCCCAGCGCCGCGAGAGTGATGGCGATAAGGCTCAGACACCCCATGGCGAGCCCGGCGATAAATCTGTGGTGCCAGCGCAGGTAGGCGGCGCCAAGCCACGCGAGCCAGGCAGGCCAGACCCAGGGGGAGGCAGCATCGAACAGCGCCAGCAGGGCCAGCAGAGTGACTCCGAGCCCGGCGGCCAGCCCCGGGAGCCAGGAGGGCATGAGCCCCAGACGCGCGGGGGTCAGGATGAGCAGACCCCAGAGGGCGGCGTTGAGCAGGGTCAGGCACCAGCCGAGGGCCTCCTCATTGAAGGAGAAGAAGAGATCGATGAGGCCGAGGCGCCAGTAGAGCACCAGCGCCAGCTGGCCGAGCAGCCAGGCGAGGGTCCAGAGCAGCGGGCTTCTGCCGAGCGCCGCCAGGGGCAGCAACAACAGGGCCCAAGTGGCGAAGAGCTGCCAGGGATCGGCACCGGTCTGGTAGGTCTGACCCACCAGGGCCAGCAGGGCGCCTATGTTGAGGGCCAGGGCCAGCAACAGGGCCTGGCGCGGGGTGTCGGCCAGGGGCTTGCGCCAGAGCACCAGCAGCATGGCGAGCAGGGGCAGCTCCAGCAGGGCGAGGCGTGAGAGGCGGCCCAGCGCCTGCCAGTTGAAGGCGACGAAGAACACCAGGCCCGCCCCGAGGCAGAGGCAGCCGAGCCAGAGCAGCAGCCTGTCGAACAGCCACTGCCAGCGCACCGGGGCCGGGGGCAGATCGCAGAGGGCGAGGGCGGCGGGCAATGACTCCCGGGGGAGACGACCGCGTCTGACCCAGTCGAGCAAGGTCTGTCTTGAGGTGAGGTGCATGGGGGCTCCTGAAGCCGTCGTGCCTGAATAGTAAGGCATTATGGCACGGCGCCGTGCCCCGGGGCAGACCCCGCTGGCGCTGAAGCGACAGGGGCAGGGCAGGGGCAACAAAAAAGCCCCGACCGGGAGGAGGGGGCTCTGATGGCGGGCAGACGGGGATATGGGTGAGTGCTCACGCCCATCCTATCCTCTCGTTGCTGGCGCGTCAGACGAAGATCAGGGTGCTGGCGCCCAGACCCACGAAGAGGATGGCGCAGGCGATGCGGATCCCCTTGAGGGGCAGCTTGTCGGCACCCAGCTTGCCAAGCAGCACCACGGGTACGTTGGCCAGCATCATGCCGATGGTAGTGCCGGTGATGACTTGAGTCAGGGAGTCGTACTTGGCCGCCAGCAGCACAGTGGCTATCTGGGTCTTGTCGCCGATTTCGGCGATGAAGAACAGCACGAAGGTGGCCATGAAGGGACCGTATTTGTCGAGGGAACTCTCTTCATCGTCCATCTTGTCCGGCACCAGGATCCAGACCGCCATGGCGATGAAGGCACCGGCGACCAGCCAGGTCATCACCTTGGGATCCATCCAGCGACTGATGAACTCCCCTATCCAGGCGGCACCCGCGTGGTTGAGCAGGGTGGCGACCAGCATGCCGGCGATGATGGGCCAGGGTTTGCGAAAACGACAGATGAGCAGCAACGCCAGGAGCTGTGTCTTGTCGCCGATCTCGGCGATGGCCACGCTCAGGGTTGAGGTTAACAAGGCTTCCATAAATATGACCGGGGGACGGAATTGTTATAAACCAAAGACAAGCCTGCGCCATCCGTCCCCGGTATTGGCACTGGCCCGTCAAAGGTCTTGTCAAATCCGGCATTGCCCGGATCATCCTGACCATGGTGAGTTGGCACCAAGTATGTTGATCAGGATCGCGCACCGGGTCGGAACCCGTGGCGAGACTACTCCCCCTCGATGGGAGCCGGCATTCTAGGGAAAAAGTGCGGGAGAGACAAGCAGATCAACCGCCCACCAGCTTGACGCTGAAACCGGCCTTCTCCAGCTCGGCCTTGATAAGGTCCCGTTTATCCCCCTGGATCTCGATGACCCCCTCCTTGAGGCCGCCGCCGGTACCGCACTTCTTCTTGAGCAGGGTGGCGATGGTTTTCTGCTGGTCGGCTGGCACACCGTGGATGGTAATGACCCCGGCGCCCTTGCGCCCCTTGGTCTCGCGCCGGATGCGCACGGTGCCGTCGGCGGGGAAGGGGGAGGCGCTCTGGGTGGGGGCGGATTCCTTGATCATACCGCCGTCCGTGCTGTAGACCAGGCGGCTGTTGTTGTCGTGACTCATGGCAATACTTTGTCGGTTAGCTAAGCGGAGTTTGATTTTACGCAAATAAATGTTGGGGGCACAGCTTATAATCCCTCCCACTAAAAGCGAATTATTCTTGTTTAACTTCAGGAGCCCGTCATGGTACTCACAGAGTTGTCGCCGGGGCAGCGTGCTCGCATCAAGAACATGAACCAGCTTGGCCGTACCTTGCGACGCAAGCTGATGGTGATGGGGCTGCTGCCCCAGACCGAGATCCTCTATCTGCGGGCGGCCCCCCTGGGGGATCCGCTCCAGGTCCAGTGCCAGGGCATCTGCCTCTCCATGCAAAAGAGCCTGGCCCAGCACATCGAGGTCGAACCGGTATGAACTACTCCCTGGTAACCGTCGGCAACCCTAACAGCGGCAAGACCTCGCTGTTCAACGCCCTGACCGGTGCCCGCCAGCAGGTGGGCAACTGGAGCGGGGTCACCGTCGACAAGAAGATGGGCGAATTTTCCGCCAAGGGGCAGAATTACACCCTGATGGACCTGCCCGGCATCTACTCCCTGGCCAATCAGGAGGCGAGCCTGGACGAGCAGATCGCCAGCCGCTTCGTGCAGGGCCAGCAGCCGGACCTGCTGCTCAACGTCATCGACGCCGCCAATCTGGAGCGCTCCCTCTATCTCACCCTGCAACTGCGGGAGCTGGGCCTGCCCATGGTGGTGGTACTCAACAAGATGGATCTGCTGCAAAAGCGCCGCATCACCATAGACGAGGGGCTGCTCGGCCAGGCGCTCGGTTGCCCGGTGGTGTCGCTGTCGGCCCACAATCGCCAGCAGGTGGCGGCCTTCAAGGAGCAGATCCACCGGTTCATCGGCCAGCCCCAGCCCGTCCTGGTGCTGGATTACGGCCAGCCGCTGGAAGCCGACATCGCCGAGCTCGAGACCCTGCTTGCCCCTCATCACCTCAGCGACCGTGGCCGTGCCCTGCGCCTGCTGGAGGAGGACATCGCCATGCAGGAGACCCTGGCGGCGGGTCAGCAGGCGGCGGCTGGCAACGTGGTGAGCCGTGCCCACCACGCCCAGGACATCGATCTGCAACTGGCTGATCTGCGCTATGGCCACATCCACCACTGGAGCCAGCAGGCGTGCCGTCAGCAGGGCAAGCTCACGGTCGCCCAGAGCGAGTGGCTGGACAGGGCGCTGCTCAACCGCTGGGTGGGCATCCCCTTCTTCCTGCTGGTGATGTACCTGATGTTCATGTTCGCCATCAAGGTGGGCAGCGCCTTCATCGACTTCTTCGACATCCTGGGGGGCGCCCTGTTCGTGGACGGGGTGCACCACCTGCTGGGGCTGGCTGCGGCCCCCGACTGGCTGGGAGCCGTGCTGGCGGACGGCGTCGGCGCCGGCCTGCAGACGGTGGCGACCTTCATCCCCGTGGTGGGCTGCCTCTTCCTGTTCCTCGCCGTGCTGGAGAGCTCGGGCTACCTGGCTCGCGCCGCCTTCGTGGTGGATGCCCTGATGCGCCGCCTCGGGCTGCCCGGCAAGGCGTTCGTTCCCATGCTGATGGGCTTCGGTTGCACCGTGCCTGCGGTGATGGCGACCCGCACCCTGGGGTCGGAGCGCGAAAGGCTGATGACCTCGGCCATGGCGCCCTTCATGTCGTGCGGCGCCCGGCTGCCGGTCTATGCCCTGTTCGCGGTGGCCTTCTTCCCCGAATCCGGCCAGAACCTGGTGTTTGGTCTCTACCTGCTCGGCATCCTGGTGGCGGTGCTCACCGGCCTCTTCCTGCGCAGCACTCTGCTGCCGGGCAAGAGCGACTCCATGGTGATGGAGATGCCGGACTACGAGTGGCCCCGTCCGGTAGATGTGGGACTGCGTACCTGGCAAAAACTCAAGGGCTTCATCTTCGGCGCGGGCAAGACCATAGTGCTGATGGTGGCGGTGCTGAGCGTGCTCAACTCGCTCGGTACCGACGGCAGCTTCGGCAACCAGGATCAGGAGCGTTCGGTGTTGAGCCAGCTCAGCCAGACGGTGACGCCGGTGCTGCATCCCATCGGTATCCGTGACGACAACTGGCAGGCCACGGTCGGCATCCTGACCGGCATCTTCGCCAAGGAGGCGGTGGTCGCCACCCTCAACAGCCTCTACGCCGGCGGCGCCGGTGACGAGGAGGCGAGTGAATACTCCCTGCTGGGCAGCCTGAAGGAGGCGCTGGCCACCATTCCCGCGAACCTGGCGGACATCGATCCCGCCGATCCCATGGGGCTCAGGGTCGGGGAGCTGGCAGATCAGCAGGCGGCCGCCGAGGCCCAGGAGGTGGACACCTCCACCTATGGCAACATGCAGACCCACTTCGACGGGGCGGCCGGTGCCTTTGCCTACCTGCTGTTCGTGCTGCTCTACATGCCCTGTGCCGCCGCCATGGGCGCCCTGGTACGTGAGACCGGCCGTCAATGGGCCCTGTTCACCGCCGCCTGGTGCAACTACATGGCCTTCATGTGCGCCACCCTCTTCTATCAGCTGGCGACCTTCGCCGCTCACCCCGAGCAGAGCCTGTTCTGGACCCTGAGCTACGGGATCTCCCTGGTGCTGCTGTGGTGGCTTGGCCGCCGCCACGGGGACATAGTCGCCCGCAAGGTGGTGACCCTGTGACGGCGCAGAAGAGCAGATTGACCCATCAGGGGGAGGTCACGCCATGATATTGCGAGAGCTGGGTGACTATCTGGCGGCGCAGCAGAGGGTGAGCCGGCGGGAGCTGGCACGCCACTTCCACACCTCGGAGGATGCGGTGGAGGCCATGCTCGGCGTCTGGATGCGCAAGGGCCGCGTGACCAAACGGGAGACCCGGGCGTGCGGCGGCAGTTGCTGCGGCAAGAGCGAGGAGGTGATGTTCGAGTGGTGCGAACCAGGCCGGATAGGCCTGGTACAGCAGCGCTGAGCACTGTCGCCAGAGAGCGTCAGCTGACAACAAGAGACCCGCCGATGGCGGGTCTCTTGTTGTGTCTCTTGCTGTCTTGGCGGGGAGGGCCATCCGGGCCATCACAGCCTGGCCAGCATCTCCTGGGTGACCAGCACTATGCCCTGCTCGGAGCGGTAGAAGCGGCGGGCATCCTCATCGGCATTTTCGCCCACCACCAGGCCTTCGGGCAGGGTGCAGCCCTTGTCGATCACCACCCGGCGCAACCGGCAGCCGGCCCCGATCTCGACCCCGGGGAAGATCACCGCCTGATCCAGGGTGCAGAAGGAGTCGATCCGCACGTTGGTGAACAGCACAGAGCTGACGATAAAGGAGCCGCTGACGATGGTGCCACCGGCGAACAGGGAGTTGATGGTCATGCCGTGCTGGCCGTTTTGATCCTGCACGAACTTGGCGGGGGCCGTCATCCTCTGACTGGTCCAGATGGGCCAGTCCTGATCGTAGATGTCGAGCTCGGGCGTCACCGAGGCGAGATCCATGTTCGCCTCCCAGAAGGAGTCCACCGTGCCCACGTCGCGCCAGTAGGGACGCTTCTGCGGGCAGCAGCCGACGCAGGAGAGGCTGAACGGATGGGCATAGGCGGTACCCTCCTTGACCACCCGCGGGATCACGTCCATGCCAAAGTCGTGGTGGGACTGCTCGTTGGCGAGATCCTCTTCCAGCAGTTGGTAGAGGTAGTCGGCGTCGAAGATGTAGACCCCCATCGAGGCCAGCGCGGTGTCGGGTTTGCCCGGCATGGCGGGCGGGTCGGCGGGCTTCTCGACGAAGGCGTTGATCTTGCGGCTCTCATCCACCGCCATCACGCCAAAGGCGCGGGCCTCGCGGCGCGGCACCTCGATGCAGGCCACGGTCACCCGGCTGCCCAGGTTGACGTGATCGAGCAGCATGGCGGCGTAATCCATCTTGTAGATGTGATCGCCCGCCAGCACCACCACGTATTTGGGGCCGTGCTCGCGAATGATGTCCATGTTCTGGTAGACCGCATCGGCGGTGCCGCGATACCAGCTGACTTCGTCAATGCGCTGCTGGGCCGGCAGCAGTTCGATGAATTCGTTCATCTGGTAGCGCAGGAAGGACCAGCCTGATTGCAGGTGACGCAGCAGACTGTGGGATTTGTACTGGGTGACCACGCCGATCCGGCGGATCCCGGAGTTGATGCAGTTGGAGAGGACGAAGTCGATGATGCGGAACTTGCCGCCAAAATGCACGGCCGGTTTTGCCCTGTTGTCTGTCAACTGCTGGAGCCGACTGCCTCGCCCCCCGGCTAACACCAACGCCATGGTCTCGTTCAATAACTGTCTGGACCTTGCTGTGTTGGCTGGTTGTAACAACATTGAATACCCCTTTATTGATATACCTCATCAATGGTGCCTCTTTTGAGGCCCGTTTGAAAGGGTTTTCAACCACATTGATGGCAGGGCTTGGGCTTAAGTTGATTTTTTTGTCATTTATGTGGCGAGCGTCATTGCTCCGGGGGGATGGCTCACCCTGTGGCCGGATGAAGGGCAAAGAGGTGAGTGCAGAGGAGAGGCATCGGCCGCGCGGTCATTGAGCACACAGCCGCGAGGGCGGCTGTGTGCTCAGCGGGGGAGGGGTCGCGCCTGACTAGAAGATATCGTTGTTCTCATCCTTGCTGGGCTCCAGGCTCCAGCCGCTGGCCTCCGCACTGTTGCCTATCTGCCCCTTCTCCTTCCACAGCTTGATCTTGAGGCGCAGGTTGTTCTGGGAATCGGCGTTCTTGACCGCCTCCTCCTCGTCGATCACCCCCTCCACCACCAGATCGAACAGGGTGCTGTCGAAGGTGACCATGCCAAGGGCCCTGGATTTCTCCATGATATCCTTGAGGCCGCCAAACTCGCCGCGCTTGATGAGATCGCGAATGGTGTGGGTGCCGATCATGACCTCCACCGCCGCCCGGCGGCCGCCCTCGGTGGTCTTCACCAGCCGCTGGGAGACGAAGGCCTTGAGGTTGTTGCCAAGATCGTTGAGCAGCTGGGGCCTGCGCTCCTCGGGGAAGAAGTTGATGATGCGGTCCAGCGCCTGGTTGGCGTTGTTGGCGTGCAGGGTGGAGATGGCCAGATGCCCGGTCTCCGAGAAGGCCAGCGCATGTTCCATGGTCTCCCGGTCACGGATCTCACCGATGAGGATGACGTCCGGTGCCTGGCGCAGGGTGTTCTTCAGGGCCGCGTGGAAGCTGCGGGTGTCCACCCCCACCTCTCGCTGGTTGATGATGCTCTTGCGGTGGCGATGGACGAACTCCACCGGATCCTCGATGGTGATGATGTGGCCACCGCTGTTGCGGTTGCGATGGTCGATGAGGGCCGCGAGCGAGGTGGACTTGCCCGAGCCGGTGCCGCCGACGAACAGCACCAGGCCGCGCTTCTCCATGATGGTGTCGAGCAGCACCGGGGGGAGTTTGAGATCCTCGAAACGGGGTATCTCGGTCTTGATGTTGCGCGCCACCAGAGAGACTTCGTTGCGCTGCTTGAAGATGTTGACCCGAAACCGGCCTATCTGGGGCAGGGAGATGGCGAGGTTCATCTCCAGCTCCTTCTCGAACTGCTGCTTCTGCTCCGAGTCCATGAGATCGGCGGCGATCCTGGCCACTTCGCCGGGCTCGAGCGGCACTTCGTTCAAGGGGCGCAGGGCGCCATTGAACTTGGCGCAGGGGGGGGCCCCGGTGGAGAGATAGAGGTCGGAGCCATCCTGCTTGGCCAGGATCTGTAGCATGTCTCGCAATTCCATGTGTTGCCTCGTCACTCAAAGGGATGGGGGATCAATGTGCTTGAGTGTACAGCCTCAGGCACCGGTCAGTTTCTCGCGAAACACAAAAAACACCGCGCCCAGGATGCACAGGCCCGCCCAGAGGTAGTCCCACTTCAGGTCTTCCTTCAGATAGAAGATGGAGAAGGGGACGAACACGGTGAGGGTGATCACCTCCTGCAGGATCTTGAGCTGACCGACCGTCAGCACGGTGTGGCCGATACGGTTTGCGGGCACTTGCAGCAGGTACTCGAACAGGGCGATACCCCAGCTCACCAGGGCGGCGATGATCCAGGGCTTGTGGTTCATGCTCTTGAGATGGGCATACCAGGCGAAGGTCATGAAGACGTTGCTGCAGATCAGCAGACCGATACTGGTCATGATAGGGTTCATTAGGTTCTCCTTTGAAATCAATGCATTTTATCTCGACTCCATGGGTTTCCATAAGTGGGGCTTGAGGGTATTTTTATGCCACAAGGATGTGGCAACAGAAGGTTGAAACTGGATGGGCAAGACAAGCTGGGGAGTGCTTGGTCTGTTGTTTGCCTGCTGGGTGCAAGGGGCGCCAACCCTGACGGTGGTGACCGATGTCTGGCCCCCGTTTCGCATGCTCGTGCAGAACGACGAGTTCCATGGTCTGGATATCGACATTCTGCACCAGTTGCAGGCTCGCAGCGGCATCGCGCTCACCCTCAAACGGGTGCCCTGGGGACGGGCACTCAAGCAGATGCAAACCGGTCAGGCGGACTTGATGATAGGGTTGGCCCATACGCGAGAGCGGGCAGCTTTCATCGATTACCTGCAACCGCCCTATTACCAGTGCCGGCCGGCCTTCTACGGCAAGGCGGCGGCGGTGGCTCCCCTGAAAACCTACGCTGATCTGCGTGGCCGAGAGATAGGCTATGTGCTCAACTCGGCCTATTTCACCCCCTTCGACGATGACAGCCAGCTCGACAAGCATGGGGTGCCGACCGAGGATCAGTTGCTGCGCATGGTGGAACGGGGCCATCTGTCCCTGATGATAGGCACCGACTGCCAGGTGGATTACGCCCTGAGCCAGCGCAACGACGCCGGCCTCATGAAGGCGGACTACCGCCCGCCCCATCCCGTGGTGCTCTATCTGGGCATGAGCAAGCACTCACCTCATCATGCGCTCGGGCCTGTGCTGGCGCAGGCGTTGCAGGCCATGGTGGAGAGCGGCGAGGTCGCGACGCTGGCCAAGCCTTACCAGCCTTGACCTTGGGTGGTAACGCGCTGTTATCATGCAGCTTTCCTGCTGGCCCCGGGTCGGGGCGGCAGCTGTCTCATTTCGGGGATCCCGCGTGTATCTCGCTCTCATCCATCGTCAGCAGCGCTGGCAGCGCCGTTGGCTGATCGCCCTGTCGCTGCTCGTGCTCTCCCTCTTTCTGCTCTCCCTTGCCCTGGGGGAGTTCGTGCTGCTGCCCTGGCAGCCTCTGGGGGAGCTGGAGTTGCGCATCTTGCTGGAGCTGCGCCTGCCGCGCGCTCTGCTGGCCCTGCTGGCGGGGGCGGCGCTCGCCTGTGGTGGCGCCGTGTTGCAGGTGATGCTGCACAACCCTGTGGCCGAGCCCGGCCTGCTCGGCGTCTCGAGCGGGGCGGGTCTCGCCGCCATGATGGCGATGGCGGTAGCCAAGTCCCTCGGCGTCTATCTGCCGGGCTGGGGGTTATCCCTGGCATCCTTCGGCGGCGCCCTGGTGGTCACCATGTTGCTCATCCACCTGGCACGCCGGGCCCGGCTCGGCCACACCCGGTTGCTGCTGTTCGGGGTGGCCATCGGCATTCTCACCAATGCGGCCATGACCTGGCTGATGTATTTTGCCGACGACGGCTCCCTGCGGGAATTCATGTTCTGGATGATGGGCAGCCTCTCTTATGGCAGCCAGCAGCTCGCCTGGTGGTGGCTGGTGCTGCCGCTGACCCTGGGCTGGCTCTGCTGGCAGGGCCGGGCACTGCAACAACTGCTGCTGGGGGAGACCCAGGCCAGGCTGATGGGGATGAACGTGGACCGCATGCGGGTGCGGCTGGTGCTGGCGGTCTGCCTGCTCACCGGGGTGGCGGTGTCCCTGTGCGGTGTCATCGGCTTCGTCGGCCTGGTGGTGCCTCACCTGCTGCGACTGTGCGGCGGCAGCGATCAGCGCTTCCTGCTGCCCGCCTCGGCGCTGGGAGGCGGCGCCCTGCTGCTCGGTGCCGATCTGGTGGCGCGCTCGGCCCTTCAGGCCGGTGAGCTGCCCATCGGCGTCATCACCGCCTCGGTGGGAGCGCCGCTCTTCATCTACCTGCTGCTGAGGCAAGATGCCGATGTCTCCCGTTAAGTCCTCCTCCGATCCCCTCTGGCTGCTGGAGGCGCGGGCCCTCGGGATCCCCGCGCGGCTCTCCCCCCTGGATCTTGCCTGGGCGGGGGGCCAGCTGGTGGCGCTGCTCGGCCCCAACGGCAGCGGCAAGTCGACTCTGCTCGGCGCCCTGGCCGGCATTCTGCCCGCCGAAGGCGCCGTGCTGCTGGGTGGCGAAGTGCTCACCGACCTGAGCTGGCCCGAGCTTGCCAGGCGCCGCGCCATGCTGCCCCAGCGCCAGCCCCAGCTGTTCCATATTCCGGTGTTCCAGGTGTTGAGTCTGGGACTGGATGAGGAGGGGTTGCCCGAGGCACAGGGGAGGGCGGTGGCCGAGATCTGCGCCGCGCTGGAGCTCGATGCCCTGCTGGCGCGGGACTTCAGCCGCCTCTCCGGCGGGGAGCAGCAGCGGGTGCTGATCGCCCGCACCCTGCTGCAACTGTGGCCAGGTCTCAACACCGATGGGCGGGTGCTGCTGCTGGACGAGCCGTTAGCGGGACTGGATCTGCACCATCAGCTGGCCCTGCTGCGGCTGCTCAAGCGCCTCTCCCGGCAAGGCCTGCTGGTGGTGATCGCCATCCACGACATCAACCTGGCCATCGACTGGGCGGATCGCATCCTCTGTCTGCAACAAGGGCGGGTGGTGAGTGAGGGGGGCGTGGATGTCATCGACGAAGCCTTGCTGGAGCGGGTGTTCCAGATCAAGACGGATCGCGTCGAGGCGGCGGGCCGGGTCTGGTTTATGCCGAGCCTGTGAGGCTGCCCCCTCATCCCCGACCCTTCTCCCGAGAGGGGAGAAGGGAGAAGGAGCGCCCGGGCTGGATAGCGCGAAGCGGCTAACCAGCCCTGAGACTCAACGTTTACCGGGAAAATCAAAGGGCCAGACATCCGGGATGTCTGGCCCTTTGTATCGCTGAGCAGAACGTTTAGTTGTTCAAACCAGCTGTTTGCTCAGACGCACAGCCGCCGCCTCGGCCAGCATGGCCAGCAGGGTTTCGGTGTCTTCCCAGGAGAGGCAGGCATCGGTGATGCTCTGGCCGAAGGTGGCGGCGCAGCCGTTCTCCACGTCCTGACGCCCTTCCACCAGGAAGCTCTCGGCCATGATGCCGGCGATGCCGGTGCGACCGCGGCGCAGCTGATCACAGATGTCCTGTGCCACCAGCAGTTGGCGACGGTGATCCTTCATGCTGTTGCCGTGGCTGAAATCCACCACCAGCCGCTCGGGCAGGCCCACGTCGGCCAGCGCTTCGCACGCCTCGTCGACACTGGCGGTGTCGTAATTGGGTCTGTGGCCTCCGCGCAGGATCACGTGGCCATAGGGGTTGCCGGCGGTGCGGTAGATGGTCATCTTGCCGTCCTTGTCCGGGGAATAGAAGATGTGGCTGTGGCGGGAGGCGCGCACCGCATCGATGGCGATGCGGGTGTTGCCGTCGGTGCCGTTCTTGAAGCCCACCGGACAGGAGAGGGCGGAGGCCATCTCGCGGTGCACCTGAGATTCTGTGGTGCGCGCACCTATGGCGCCCCAGGTGATGAGGTCGCTGATGTACTGGCCGGTCACCATGTCGAGGAATTCGGTGGCGGTGGGCATGCCCATCTCGTTGATGTCCACCAGCAGCTGGCGGGCCAGCTTCAGCCCCTCGTTCACGTCGAAGCTGCCGTCGAGGCGCGGATCGTTGATGAGTCCCTTCCAGCCGACGATAGTGCGCGGCTTCTCGAAGTAGGTGCGCATCACTATGCACAGGCTCTCTTTATATTGCTCGCGCAGGGTGTTGAGGCGCTGGGCGTATTCACGGGCGGCGGCCGGATCGTGGATGGAGCAGGGGCCGACGATGACCAGCAGGCGCTGATCCTCACCGGCCAGAATAGCTTCTACATCGTGGCGGGCATCCAGCAGGTTCTGGGCGACGGTGTCGTTTAACGGGAAGGCGTGCGCCAGCTCGCTCGGAGTGATCAGGGACTCCAGGCGACGGGTGCGCAATTCATCGGTGTGAATGGACATACGACTCAATTCTCGAGTGAATAAGGGGGCGGGATGCCGAAATGCAAGGGAATAAAATAAAGCAAAACTCTCCCGATGGAAACCTTGGGCGGCTCTGATAGGATGTGAGCCTAAAAGCCATTTCAAATGAGGTAGTTATCGTGGCAAAGCCAGGCGCGACCGGGGTTACCCGTATCATCAACGCAACCGGTTACAGCATGAAGGGTCTCAAGTCGGCCTGGATTAACGAGGCGGCCTTCCGCCAGGAGCTGGTGCTTGTCTTGGCTCTGATGCCGCTGGCCGGCTGGCTCGGCAACTCCCTCAACGAGATCCTGCTGCTCATCTGCATCAGCTGGCTGGTGGTGATCGTCGAGGTGCTCAACTCCGCCATCGAGGCGGTGGTGGATCGCATCGGCTCCGAGCATCACGAGCTATCGGGGCGCGCCAAGGATCTCGGTTCCGCTGCCGTCTTCATCGCGCTGGCCCTCAATGCCCTGGTGTGGGGCGCCTTGATTGGCCGCAATCTGCTCGGCTGGTGGTAGCTTGCGAGAGCAACCTTTCTCCTGACATAAAAAAGCCCGTCATCGAGACGGGCTTTTTGCTGGCCTGGCGCTGGGCTCAGGGCATCAGTGCAGGATCCGGGCACGTATGGTGCCGTTGATCTCCTTGAGACGGGAGAGCGCCTTCTCGCTGTGCTCGGTTTCCACGTCGATCACCACATAGCCGATCTCGCTGCTGGTCTGCAGGTACTGGCCGGCGATGTTGATCCCCTCGTCGGCGAAGATCTGGTTGATCTGGTTCATCACGCCCGGCTGGTTGCGGTGGATGTGCAACAGGCGGCTGGAACCCTTGTGGCCCGGCAGGGAGACTTCCGGGAAGTTGACGGCGGAGAGGGTGGAGCCGTTGTCTGAGTACTTGACCAGCTTGTTGGCCACTTCCAGACCGATGTTCTCCTGGGCCTCTTGCGTCGAACCGCCGATGTGGGGGGTCAGGATCACGTTGTCCAGGCCGCGCAGCGGGGTCAGGAACTCCTCGTCGTTGGACTTGGGCTCGCTCGGGAAGACGTCGATGGCGGCACCGGAGAGGTGACCGCTCTTGATGACGTCGGCCAGGGCGTCGATGTCCACTACGGTACCGCGGGAGGCGTTGATGAAGATGGCGCCCGGTTTCATCATGCGCAGCTGCTCGGCGCCGATGAGATCCTTGGTGGAGGCGGTCTCCGGCACGTGCAGGCTGATGACGTCAGACATGTTGAGCAGCTCCACCAGGTTCGGTACTTGGATGGCGTTGCCCAGAGAGAGCTTGTTCTCGATGTCGTAGTAGTAGACCTTCATGCCGATCATCTCGGCGATGATGCCAAGCTGGGTGCCGATGTGGCCGTAGCCGATGATGCCGAGCTTCTTGCCGCGGGCTTCCACCGAACGGTTGGCGAGCTTCTCCCAGACGCCGCGATGGCACTTGGCGTTCTTCTCGGGGATGCCGCGCAGCAGCAGCAGGATCTCCCCCAGTACCAGTTCGGCCACGGAGCGGGTGTTGGAGAAGGGGGCGTTGAAGACGGGAATGCCACGCACGTGGGCGGCATCCAGGGAAACCTGGTTGGTGCCGATGCAGAAGCAGCCGATGGCGACCAGCTTGCCGGCGGCATCCAGCACCTTCTCGGTGATCTGGGTACGTGAACGCAGGCCCACGAAATGCACGTCACGAATACGTTCGACCAGATCCTCTTCCGACAGGGAGGTCTTCAGATACTCAACATTGGTGTAGCCGGCTGCCCGAAAGGTCTCCACCGTGTTGGGATGCACTCCCTCCAGCAGCAGTACCTTGATCTTATCCTTGTCCAGCGAAAACTTGGCTGTCATGACGTTCCCTCTATTGTTTTGAAAAATGCGCTCAGGCTTGCAGTGTGAAGAAAACCGTAAAGTAGCAAAAACGTTTGGGAGAGGGAATATTTGTGACGAAAGTCAAATTCTTTGAAGTTATCAACGTTTTTTGCAGCGATGTTGCTACAAGCCATTGAGGGATAAATAGAAACGGCGCCATCAGGCGCCGTTGTCCATTCGCGGGGGTAATAATGGGGGTCTGGTGACCCGCGTTCCCTCCCGCAGTCAGCCTTATTGCGTGACGACGCCCTCTGGCGTGCCAATCAGTACCACGTCGGCGCCGCGATGGGCGAACAGGCCGTTGGTGACCACGCCCACGATGGCGTTGAGCTGCACTTCCAGCCCTTTGGCATCGGTGATGGCCATGCCCTTGACGTCCAGGATGATGTTGCCGTTGTCGGTCACCACACCCTCACGCCACACCGGGTTGCCACCAAGCTTCCTGATCTCGCGGGCCACGTATTCACGGGCCATGGGGATCACCTCCACCGGCAGCGGGAACTGGCCCAGCACCTCGACTGTCTTGGTGTTGTCGATGATGCAGATGAACTGGTCGGCCACGGCCGCGACTATCTTCTCGCGGGTCAGGGCGGCGCCGCCCCCCTTGATCATGTCGCGGGTTCCGTTGATCTCGTCGGCGCCATCCACGTAGACGGAGAGGGCATCGATGTCGTTGAGATCAAACACCGGGATGCCGAACCCCTTGAGGCGCTCGGTAGAGGCGATGGAGCTCGATACCGCGCCCTTGATCTCGTCCTTCATGGTCGCCAGTGCGTCGATGAAGTGATTGACGGTAGAGCCGGTGCCCACCCCGACTATGGTGCCGGGTACCACGTATTTGAGCGCAGCCCAACCGGCCGCCTTCTTCATTTCATCTTGAGTCATGATGGATCCTTATGGAAAAAGCGGGCGCATTATATCCAAGCATCCTGCCCAGAGCGACCATGGCGGTCACGTTCCGGGGCAAAAAGCCCCAAGATGTAAATCGTTTGCCTGTTTATTGAGCCAAGGGGAGGGGGAAGAGGGGTCAGCCCCCCGGCAGCAGGGCAAAACTTGCTAGGAGAAGCGCCAGCAGCGGGCGGGGGTGATGATCTGGGGAAGCGGCACGTCCCACTGCGCCTGGGGCACTGACTCCACCTGCTGGCAGTCGTGGGCAAGACCCAGCGGCCTTGGACCCAGCCCGTGCTCGTGCCAGCAGGCCAGGGTGCGATCGTAATAGCCGCCTCCCATGCCGAGCCGGTTGCCCTCGGCATCGAAGGCCACCAGCGGGGTGCAGATGAGATCCAGCATGCTGTGGGGTAGCACCTGCTGCACATCGAGCTCGGGCTCGGCGATGCCATAGCGGTTGCGGGTCATGGGGCTGGTGGCGGTGTAGCGCAAGAAGAGCAGGTGACCCGGGGTGAAGGGGTGCAGCACCGGCAGGTAGACCTCCTTGCGCTGGCTCCAGAGCCAGTGAATGGCGGGCAGGGGATCGAGCTCGCCGTCATTGGCCAGGTAGAGGGCGATGCGTCTGGCCCCCTGGATCTCGGGGTGTTCCTGGAAGCGCGTGACCAGTTGCTGGGCCGCCGCCTGCTGCTCGGCCTGACTCAGGCTCTTTCTGCGCTGGCGGATGAGCTGGCGCAGGCTTTGGCGTTCGGGCTGGGTATCGGACATGGGGGCTCCTGTGGTGGAACTAAAGGGCTGGGTTACCTTAACAAGGGGCCATCGGGATGAAAAGCGGGGAAGGGACGGTGCCGGGATCTGGCCGGGGACGACGGGATAGTCCCCGGCCAGCGAGGGCCCTGATTCAGCTCTGGGGAGAGGGCTCGGTCGCCGTGCGCAGTTGGTGCTTGACGAACGCCGCGACTATGGCGGCCAGCCCCAGGTCTGAGTGGTAGAAGGTGATGATCAGGCGACTTGTCGATGATCGGCGCCGCCGCGCACCTGATGCTTGATAAAGACGGCGACGAGGGCGGCCAGGGCCAGCGCCATGGGGTAGAAGCTCATGCTCACGACCGAGAGCGGCGAGAGGGCGAAGATGGAGCCGAGCAGCAGCGCCTGGGCACCCCAGGGGATGAGGCCTTGTACCACGCAGGAGAAGATGTCCAGCATCGAGGCGGCGCGGCGCGGGGTGACCCCGTGCTGCTCTGCCAGGTCCCGGGCCACCTTGCTCGCCACTATGATGGCAACCGTATTGTTGGCGGTACAGAGGTTGGTGAGCCCGACCACACCGGCGATGCCGAGCTCGGCCGCCTTCTCGTTTTGCTCACCGTCGTGGGCACGGGTGAAGCGGGCGATCAGGGCCGCGATGCGTGCGCTGATCCAGGCCAGCCCCCCCTGGCGCTCCATCAGGGCGCCGAGGCCGCCGATCAGCATGGAGAGCAGGAAGATCTCCTGCATGCTGGTGAAGCCCTGATAGATGTCCTTGCTGAACTGGCCGAGGGGATAGCCTCCGACAAGCCCAACGCCACCGGCGGCCAGGATGCCAAGGCCGAGCACCACGAAGACGTTCATGCCACCGAGCGCCAGCACCAGGATCAGCAGGTAGGGCATCACCTTGAGCAGGTCAGCGCTGGCGTTGGCGGCGGGGGCCTCACCGGTGGAGCCCAGCAGCAGGTAGAGCAGGATCACCAGCACGGCGGCGGGGGCGGCAATCTTGACGTTCTCGCGGAACTTGTCCTTCATCTCGCAGCCCTGGCTGCGGGTCGCCGCTATGGTGGTGTCCGAGATGATGGAGAGGTTGTCGCCGAACATGGCGCCGGAGAGAATGGTGCCCGCCATCAGTACGGGGTCTATGCCGGTGGCCTGGGCGACGCCGAGGGCTACGGGTGCCACTGCCCCTATGGTGCCCATGGAGGTGCCCATGGCGGTGGCAATGAAGGCGGAGATGAGGAAGAGCCCCGGCAGCAGGAACCAGCCCGGGATCAGGGAGAGGCCGAGGGCGACGGTGGCATCCACCCCGCCGGTGGCCTTGGCCACGGTGGCGAAGGCGCCCGCCAGCAGATAGATGAGGCACATGGCCATGATGTTGCTGTCACCCACCCCCTTGAAGAAGGTTTCAAGGTTCTTGTTGAAGCCCTCCTTGCCCAGCATCAGCGCCAGCATGACGGCGGGCAGGGCGGCCACGGGGGCGGGCAACTGGTAGAAGGCAAACTCGACCCCCTGCAGGGTCAGCCAGGTGCCGGTACCGATGAAGAGAGCAAGAAAGACCAGAAGGGGCAGCAGGGCTCTGGCACTGGGTTGGGTCTGGATCATGTGTTCCTCGAAACTTGAACAATGACCTCCTGTCGCAGCCTGTGTTGGCCCGGGTATGCTCGGACACAGGGTAGGCATCCTGCCGCTATGGGGGGCTCACAATAGTGAGTCGGGGGCATTCGGTCAAGATAGACGTCCAGATGGATAAGTCTTTTTCTTTTGTGATTCTGATGTGCTGATTAAATCCGTCAATTATTCGGACTTTTCCGATATTTATTGTTGATATGGCGGCGCCGAGACGACGGCCACGGAGGGCTTTTCAAAGCCGGCGCGGGCTGGTAAAACGGTCTCTTTCCAAAATAAAGAGATGAGAGGGTGGAGATGGACAATCCGATCCGTGTGGCCGTGATGGGCTGTAATGGTCGTATGGGCAAGGTGCTGCTGGAGGCCATCACCAACGCCGAGGGCGTGGTGGTCGGTGCGGCGCTGGAGCGACCTGGCTCTGCCGTGATAGGCCTGGATGCGGGTGAACTCAATGGCCTGGGTCGGCTTGGGGTCGTCATCAGCGACAGCCTGGACAAGGTGCGCGATGAGTTTGATCTCATCATCGACTTTACCCGTCCCGAGGTGACCCTGGCCAACCTGGCCTTCGCCCTGGCCCACGGCAAGCAGATGGTGATAGGCACCACCGGCTTCGACGACGCAGGCAAGGCCGCGCTGCACGAGGCGGGCAAGCAGATCGGCATCGTGTTCGCGTCCAACTACTCGGTCGGCGTCAACCTGGTGTTCAAGCTGCTGGAACAGGCCGCCAAGGTGATGGGGGAGTACACCGACATCGAGATCATCGAGGGGCACCATAGACACAAGGTGGATGCGCCATCCGGCACCGCGCTCTCCATGGGGGAAGTGGTGGCGAAAACCCTGGGCCGGGATCTCAAAGAGTGCGCCGTCTATGGCCGCGAGGGGATCACCGGCGAGCGGGATCGCAACACCATCGGCTTTGCCACCATCCGCGCCGGAGATCTGGTGGGGGAGCACACCGTCATGTTTGCCGACATCGGCGAGCGGGTGGAGATAAGCCACAAGGCTTCGAGCCGCCTGACGTTTGCCAATGGCGCCGTGCGGGCAGGCAAGTGGCTCGGCCAGCAGGGGGCGGGTCTCTACGACATGCAGGACGTACTCGACCTCAAATAGGGTGTAGCGGGAGCCTGACCAGGGCTCTCCTCTCCTCACTCTGGTTGTCAGACCCCGGCTCGCCGGGGTCTTGTTTATGGTTTTTGTAAAAATGAGCATTAAGCACCGCTTTTGTGGTGAACCAGCCTAAATCTCCCCCTTCCTATTTCTGCGCCACACTCCTGCGACAAAAATGTCATCAGAGGGTAACGGGATTGGGTCTCAATTTTCCCTGCAGCCCGCTTTTTTCACATCCGGTCAAACAGACTAAAAATGCAATCAAAGAAAAACGTTTTCTATTTTTAGTAGTCAGTTTTCTATCGCCAAATGGCACTTTTTGGCTTGAGTTGTTTGTTTTTTAAATTCGTACTTGTCTGTTTATTAACGATAAAATATCGTTTTTTGTCTGCTGGGTGGCATGGGTGTGTGCTTTTGTTTCGGGTTTTGGCTTTTCTTTTTGGGGAGGGGGTTGCAAAGCACCTCAGTGCATAGATAATGGGTAATGTTGCTTGTTTATTGAATTTAGATGCATTTCAAACGAGAAAAGACGTTGAAATGAGATCGTTTTTAAGTAGAATGCGCCCAATTTGCCAGAAATCTGCCGGGTTTGAGCCCTGTTTCAAACAGCGTCCGGACCCGCAACACCCAGGTAAATTGCTGAATTTAAAGCTAAATAACTGGAGGTTGTCTTGAATCACACTGCATTGCTAGTGCTGGAAGATGGAACTGTGTTCAAAGGCGTGTCGATAGGCGCCGAGGGATGTCCCGTTGGTGAAGTGGTTTTCAATACGTCGATGACGGGCTATCAGGAAATCCTCACCGATCCCTCTTATTCCCGTCAGATAGTCACCCTCACTTACCCCCATATAGGCAACACCGGCACCAACAGCGAAGATGAAGAGTCCAGTCAAATCCACGCGCAGGGATTGATCATCCGGGACCTTCCGATACTTGCCTCCAATTTCCGCAATCAGCAATCCCTCTCCGATTACCTCAAGTCTCACAACATCGTTGGCATCGCCGACATCGACACCCGCAAACTGACCCGCATCCTGCGGGAGAAGGGTGCCCAGGCCGGTTGCATCCTGGCCGGCAAGCAGCTCGATGAAGCCCATGCCCTGAGCCAGGCCCGCGCCTTCCCCGGTCTGAAGGGGATGGACCTGGCCAAGGAAGTGACCGTCAGCGAATCCTACAGCTGGACTGAAGGCAGCTGGCAGCTCGGCAAGGGGCACGTCACCCCGGCGGCCGATGAGCTCAAGTACCACGTGGTGGCCTACGACTTTGGCGTCAAGCGCAACATCCTGCGCATGCTGGTGGACCGCGGCTGCCGCCTGACAGTAGTGCCGGCCAAGACCCCGGCCGCCGAGGTGCTGGCGATGAACCCGGATGGCATCTTCCTCTCCAACGGCCCCGGTGACCCCGAGCCGTGCGACTACGCCATCGAGGCCATCAAGACCTTCCTTGGGACCAACACCCCGGTGTTCGGCATCTGCCTGGGTCACCAGCTGCTGGGTCTGGCCTCCGGCGCCAAGACAGTCAAGATGAAGTTCGGTCACCACGGTGCCAACCACCCGGTGAAGAGCCTGGACGACAACACCGTCATGATCACCGCCCAGAACCACGGGTTTGCGGTGGACGAGAACAGCCTGCCGGAGTGCCTGCGTGCCACTCACGTCTCCCTGTTCGACGGCTCCCTGCAGGGCATACATCGCACCGATCGTCCAGCCTTCAGCTTCCAGGGTCACCCCGAAGCGAGCCCGGGCCCCCACGACTGTGCCGGTCTGTTCGACCACTTTATTGAATTGATTAAGCAGTATCGCGCCTAAGAGGATAAAGAGAGCCATGCCAAAACGTAACGACCTACAGAGCATCCTGATCCTCGGCGCCGGCCCCATCGTCATCGGTCAGGCCTGCGAATTCGACTACTCCGGCGCCCAGGCCTGCAAGGCTCTGCGCGAGGAGGGATACCGCGTCATCCTGGTGAACTCCAACCCGGCCACCATCATGACCGACCCCGAGATGGCGGACGCCACCTACATCGAGCCCATCACCTGGGAAGTGGTGCGCGAGATCATCAAGAAAGAGCGTCCGGATGCGGTGCTGCCCACCATGGGTGGCCAGACCGCGCTCAACTGCGCGCTGGATCTGGAGAAGCACGGCGTGCTGGCCGAGTTCGGTGTGGAGATGATAGGTGCCACCGCCGATGCCATCGACAAGGCGGAAGATCGTCGTCGCTTCGACATCGCCATGAAGAGCATCGGCCTGGAGTGCCCGCGCGCCGGCATCGCCCACAACATGGAAGAGGCGTGGAAGGTGCAGCAGATGGTCGGCTTCCCCTGCATCATCCGTCCCTCCTTCACCATGGGTGGCTCCGGTGGCGGCATCGCCTACAACACCGAAGAGTTCGTCGAGATCTGCGAGCGCGGCCTGGATCTCTCCCCGACCAAGGAGCTGCTCATCGATGAGTCCCTGATCGGCTGGAAAGAGTACGAGATGGAAGTGGTGCGGGATCGCAACGACAACTGCATCATCGTCTGCGCCATCGAAAACTTCGACCCCATGGGCATCCACACCGGTGACTCCATCACGGTCGCGCCAGCCCAGACGCTGACCGACAAGGAGTACCAGCTAATGCGCAACGCCTCCATGGCGGTGCTGCGCGAGATCGGCGTCGAGACCGGCGGCTCCAACGTCCAGTTCGGCATCAATCCCAAAGATGGCCGCATGGTCATCATCGAGATGAACCCGCGGGTGTCCCGCTCCTCCGCGCTCGCCTCCAAGGCGACCGGTTTCCCCATCGCCAAGATCGCCGCCAAGCTCGCCATCGGTTACACCCTGGACGAGCTGATGAACGACATCACCGGCGGTCGCACCCCGGCCTCCTTCGAGCCGGCGATTGACTACGTGGTCACCAAGATCCCGCGCTTCAACTTCGAGAAGTTTGCCGGTGCCAACGACCGTCTCACCACCCAGATGAAGTCCGTGGGTGAAGTGATGGCCATTGGCCGCAACTTCCAGGAGTCCCTGCACAAGGCCCTGCGCAGCCTAGAGACCGGCAAGACCGGCTTCGACCCCATGGTGGATCTCAATACCCCCGACTCTCTGACCCGCATCCGCCACGAGCTGCAGGATGCCGGTTGCGACCGGATCTGGTACATCGCCGATGCGTTCCGCGCCGGTCTCTCCATGGACGGCATCTTCAAGCTGACCAAGATTGACCCCTGGTTCCTGGTGCAGATTGAAGAGCTGGTGAAGCTGGAAGAGCAGGTGAAAGAGCGCGGCATGGCCGGCCTGGACGCCGACTTCCTGCGCACCCTGAAGCGCAAGGGCTTCGCCGACGCCCGTCTGGCCAAGATCCTCGGCGTGGCCGAGGGCGAGGTACGCAAGGCCCGTGCCCGCCACAACATCTTCCCGGTCTACAAGCGGGTCGATACCTGCGCCGCCGAGTTCGCCACCAACACCGCCTACATGTACTCCAGCTATGACGAGGAGTGCGAAGCGGCGCCGACCAATCGCGACAAGATCATGATCATCGGCGGCGGCCCGAACCGCATCGGTCAGGGCATCGAGTTCGACTACTGCTGTGTGCACGCGGCCCTGGCCCTGCGCGAAGACGGTTACGAGACCATCATGGTCAACTGCAACCCGGAGACCGTCTCCACCGATTACGACACCTCCGACCGTCTCTACTTCGAGCCGGTGACCCTGGAAGACGTGCTGGAAATCGTGCGCGTCGAAAACCCGAAAGGCGTCATCGTCCAGTACGGCGGTCAGACTCCGCTCAAGCTTGCCCGTGCCCTGGAAGCGAACGGCGTGCCTGTCATCGGCACCAGCCCGGATGCCATCGACCGTGCCGAAGACCGCGAGCGCTTCCAGTCCGCCGTCGAGCGCCTTGGCCTCAAGCAGCCGGAAAATGGCACCGTCACTGCGCTGGAGCAGGCTGTGCAGGTCGCCGCCCGCATCACTTACCCGCTGGTGGTTCGCCCCTCCTACGTGCTGGGTGGCCGCGCCATGGAAATCGTCTATGACGAGCAGGATCTGCGTCGCTACTTCGCGGAGGCCGTGAGTGTCTCCAACGAGTCGCCGGTGCTGCTGGACCGCTTCCTGGACGACGCCACCGAGGTGGACGTGGACGCCATCTGTGACGGCGTTGACGTGGTCATCGGCGGCATCATGGAGCACATCGAGCAGGCCGGTATCCACTCCGGTGACTCCGCCTGCTCCCTGCCGCCCTACACCCTGTCCAAGGCCATCCAGGACGAGATGCGTGAGCAGGTGCGCAAGCTGGCGCTGGAGCTCGGCGTGGTCGGCCTGATGAACGTGCAGTTCGCGGTGAAGGACAACGAGATCTACCTCATCGAGGTGAACCCCCGTGCCGCCCGTACCGTGCCCTTCGTCTCCAAGGCCACCGGTGCGCCGCTGGCGAAGATCGCCGCCCGGGTTATGGCCGGTCAGAGCCTGCAGGAGCAAGGTTTCACCACCGAGATCATCCCGCCCTACTACTCGGTCAAAGAAGTGGTGCTGCCGTTTGCCAAGTTCCCGGGTGTCGACCCGCTGCTGGGGCCGGAAATGCGCTCCACCGGCGAGGTGATGGGGGTGGGCAGCAGCTTTGCCGAGGCTTACGCCAAGGCCCAGCTGGGTGCCGGTCACCAGGTGCCGAGCGAAGGTCGCGCCCTGCTCTCCGTGCGTCACGGCGACAAGGAGCGGGTGGTGAACCTGGCCGCCAAATTGCTGGAGCTGGGCTATGAGCTCGACGCCACCCACGGCACTGCCGTGACCCTGGGGGAAGCGAGCATCAACCCGCGTCTGGTGAACAAGGTGCATGAAGGCCGTCCGCACATTCTGGATCGCATCAAGAATGGCGAGTACACCTACATCGTCAACACCGCCGAGGGCCGTCAGGCGATTCAGGATTCCAAGCAGCTGCGCCGCGGCGCCCTGCAGCACAAGGTGGCCTACACCACCACGCTGCACGCGGCCTTCGCCACCTGCATGGCTATCAGCGTCGATGCCACCGCCAACGTGAACTCGGTGCAGGAGCTGCACCACAGGGTCAAGCACCGCTAAGGTGCGCGCGGCCAGGGTGGCTTACGGCCCTGGATGCAAGCCTGACAACACCCCGCCAGCGATGGCGGGGTGTTTCTTTTGGCGGGGGCGGCGGATCCCGGGCGCATCGGCTCCTCATGCACGGGGTGGCGTAAACAGCGAGAAGCAAGGGTGATAAACCCCCTTAAATTGGCTTAATTCAATCATAAATTGCCTATTTTGTGCCATTGACAACAATCTTCGCAATCACTCACCCCGAGCGCCTCCCTATACTGGTTTCTCATCACATGCGTGAGCAAACAAGGTCGTCCGCACCGGCAAGCATTCAGTGTCAGAGGGTTGCGAGAGGATCAGGGCCGGCGTTATCGCGCCAGCCTGGTCGGCCCCTTCCACCAGAAGGGGCCAATGGAAACCGGTTGTGGGGTTACCGCCGCACTGCCAGTCAGGGCCAGCGTTATCGCGCCAGCCCGCTCCCCCTTCTTGCTCCCTCTGTTACCTGCCCGGTCGCCTGGCGCCTCAGCATATCTGCCAAGGGAATCTGAATATGAGCTTCGATCATCGCAAATACCGCCCGGCCCCCGTCATTGCGTTGGCTGACAGACAGTGGCCCAATCGGGTGCTTGAGCGCGCGCCGCTCTGGTGCGCCGTGGATCTGCGGGACGGCAACCAGGCGCTGGTCGAGCCCATGACGGTGGCCCAGAAGCTGCAGATGTGGGCGCTGATGATTCATGTCGGCTTCAAGCATATCGAGGTGGGCTTCCCGGCCGCCTCCCAGCCGGACTTTGACTTCGTGCGCGAACTCATCGAGCGCAATCTCATTCCGGAGGATGTCACCATCCAGGTGCTGGTGCAGGCCCGGGAAGATCTCATCGCCCGTACCTTCGAGTCCCTCAAGGGGGCGAAGCGGGCCATCGTTCATGTGTACAACTCGGTCAACCCGACCCAGCGCAACTATGTGTTCAACACCGGGCGGGAAGGGGTCAAGGCCATCGCCGTGCAGGGGGCGCGCTGGGTACGGGAATACGCGGCCCGCAACCCAGGCACCGAGTGGAGCTTCCAGTACTCCCCCGAGAGCTTCAGCAGCACAGAGGTGGAGTTCGTGGTGGAGGTGTGCGACGCCGTCATCGACCAGTGGCGATCGGCCTCCCGCCCCATGATCCTGAACCTGCCCGCCACCGTGGAGGTGAGCACCCCCAACGTGTTTGCGGATCAGGTGGAGTGGTTCTGCCGCCACCTCAGGGCGCGCCCCGAGGTGAGCATCTCCATCCATACCCACAACGATCGGGGCTGCGGGGTGGCGGCGGCCGAGCTGGCGGTGCTGGCGGGGGCGGATCGCATCGAGGGCACCCTGCTTGGCAACGGCGAGCGTACCGGCAACATGGATATCGTCACCATGGCCATGAACCTCTACAGCCAGGGCATCGATCCCGAGCTGGATCTCTCTGACATGGATGCCATAGTTGCGACCGTGGGGGCCTGCACCCAGATAGCCCTGCACCCGCGCCACCCCTATGCTGGCGAGCTGGTCTACACGGCGTTCTCCGGCAGCCATCAGGATGCGATTCGCAAATCTCTGGCGGCCGAGAAGCCCGATGCATACTGGGACGTGGCCTATCTGCCGATCGATCCTGCCGATCTCGGTCGCAGCTACGAGGCGGTGATCCGCATCAACAGCCAGTCCGGCAAGGGAGGGGTCACCTATCTGCTGGAGCGCGACCTCGGCCTGCAACTGCCGCGCTGGCTGCAGATCGACTTCAGCCGTCGGGTCCAGGCCCAGGCTGAGGCGAGCAGCAGCGAAATCAGCCCGGAGCAGATCCGCGCCCTGTTCGAACAGCATTACCTCGAGCCGCTGCACGGTTATCGTATCGGCCGCTTCCAGCTCGGTCACGACAGCCAGGAGACCCTGCGCCTCGAGCTGCAGACCCCGGATGGCAGCTTGCAGCTCTGCGGTGAGGGGGAGGGGGCCATCACTGCGCTGGTCAACGGTTGGGAGCGCCAGACCGGCATGCACATAGATGTGCTCGACTACTCCGAACATGCCCTCAGCGCCGGCACCGAATCCCGCGCCGCCGCCTATGTGTTGCTGAGTGTCGACGGTACCCGCATGTGCGGGGTGGCCATCGGCCGTGACGTGGTCAACGCCTCCCTGCAGGCGGTGATCAACGGCGCCGCCCAGATCCGCGCCCTGCGCCAAAGCGCCTGAGCCATGTCCGCCAACAACAACGCCACCTCAGGGTGGCGTTGTGCTTTATGGGGCCTTGCTCAATCCACCAGCGGCTTGCGGCTTGCGGGGGCGGGGCAGGGCACGCCAGATCTTGCGCACCGTCACCAGGAAGGGGCGCAGGATCAGGGCACTTAACCGGCTGTAGCGTTCGTTGTCTCTCGGGCCCACCCCGAAGGAGAGCGGCTCGGGCTGGCTGCTGGTCACATAGAGGGTGCCGAACCACCAGTCCCAGAGGGAGAGATTGGTGCCGAAGTTGTGGTTGAAGTGGCGGGGATCCCGGCTGTGATGGATCTGGTGCTGCGCCGGGCTGTTGAGCAGGTGCTCGAGCCTGGGGCCGAAGGAGAGCCAGATGTGGGTGTGGCGCAGGTTGGCGGCCAGGGCGTTGAAGATGAGCACCAGGTAGCTGATGCCAAACAGGGTGTAGGGGCGCACTGTGCCGCCACAGAGCCAATGGAAGATGCCGCCGTAGAGGGCGAGGCAGCTCCCCTTGACCAGCATCTCGCACAGCTTCTCCACCAGGTGGATGCGGCTCGCCGTTGGCGGCACCATCACGGTCGCGCTGTGGTGTACCTTGTGAAACTCCCACAGCCAGCGGCTGTGAAAGGCGCGGTGCAGCCAGTAATGGACGAAGTCACTGATGAGGAAGACCCCCAGGCCATAGAGCATCATCAGCCAGCTCGCCTCGGCGAGCCTCGGGCGCTCACCCCAGAGCCGGGTCAGTGCCGATTGCACGTCCCCGGTTTGCAGCAGCCAGGGGTGAAGCAGGGTCAGGACAGGCAGGATCACCGCCACGTGCAGCAGGGCGCGCACCAGGTAGTACTGGTAATCGAGCAGGGCCGAGGGGTGCAACCAGACGGCCCGGCCCCCCAGGAAGTGGCGAAAGCTGCGGGTTTCGGGATCTCCCTGGCGACGGCGGTGCAGATAGAGCAGGTAGGCGACGGTGCCCGAGATCAGCAGGAAAACAAAGCCCAGGCGCCCGTTGAGATCGAACAGCCCCGACAGACTCTGCCAGAGCGGGGTGATCAGCAGTCGCTGCAGGGGGTCGAAGAGGGGGGTCAGCTTGTCCATGGGCTCCATGCCGCGGGCGTGTCGGTCGGCGGCATTCTAAATAGAAATGACTATCAATAAAAGCCATTGTTCGAGGTTTGGCAGATGGGACCTGTGCACAGGCTCACGCCACCTGTCGTCATGCCGCTACGCCCTATTCCCCGGTGCTGGCCCAAGCTCGAGTTGGAGGCTTTAGCCGGGCGAGCCAATCCTCTACAATGGGCACCTGTTTGCGTTCGGGGCCTTTCATCCGTGATGAATGAGGGCCCGGCCCCCGCTCTCTATCGGAAGCCTTCATGACATTCTCTCCCTGTTTTGCCTCTCCTTCTCGTGTTGTCTCTTCTGCGCGCGCCCTGATCCCCCTGCCGCTGCTGATGGCCGTGTTGCTGGCGGGTTGTGCCAGTGAACCGACCGCTCCTGTCGAGGAGGCGGCCGTCATCGCCAACCAGCCCAAAGCCATGCAGCCGCGCAAGCCCGCGGACATGAAGACCCGCATCGTGCGCTTCCTGCCGCGCCAGGTGCAGGACAAGCCGGGTTGGGCCAACGACGTGGTGACGGCGCTCAGCACCCAGGGGCTGACGGTGAGCGACCACAATGTCTGCTCAGTGCTGGCGGTGGCGGAGCAGGAGGCCACCTATCAGGCGGATCCCGTGGTGCCCGGTCTTGGCAAGATAGCCTGGAAGGAGATCAACGCCAGGGCCGCCAAGCTGCTGATCCCCGAATTCGTGGTGCGCACGGCGCTCTCCATCAAGTCTCCCACTGGCAAGAGCTATGCCGCGCGCATCGATGCCCTTCGCACCGAGCGGGAGATGAGCGAGATCTTCGAGGATATGATAGGCGCCGTGCCCATGGGCAAGCAGCTGTTTGGCAACCTCAATCCGGTGCGCACCGGCGGCCCCATGCAGGTCAGCATCGCCTTCGCCGAGGCCAACGCCCGCGGCTATCCCTATCCGGTCAAGGAGTCCATCCGCCACGAGGTGTTCACCCGCCGGGGCGGCATCTGGTTTGGCACCAAACATATCTTCGGTTATCCCGCTGACTACCCGGACACCCTCTACCGTTTCGTCGACTTCAATGCGGGCTGGTATGCGAGCCGCAACGCCGCCTTCCAGGCCGCGGTGAGCCGGGTCAGCGGCAAGCCCCTGGCCCTGGACGGGGATCTGGTCCGCTACGACTCAGATCTGCCCGGCAAGACCGAGCTCGCGGTGCACAGCATCGCCAGCCGCGTCAACATGAGCAAGCAGGCCATCCACCAGAGCCTGCTCAAGGGGGACAGTGCCGATTTTGCCAAGACCGACCTCTATCATCGGGTCTTCACCCTGGCTGACCGGCAGGCGGGCAAACGGCAGCCCCGCGCCGTGCTGCCCGGCATCCAGCTGAAGAGCCCCAAGATCACCCGCAACCTCACCACCGCGTGGTTCGCCAAGCGGGTGGATGACAGGGAGCAGGCCTGTGTCAGAAAGATGGCGACCATTCGCTGACAGTCAGAGACAACAAGGGCGGCCAAGTGGCCGCCCTTGTTTCAGTTCCAACTGCATGTTCAGGGGTCAGGCTCTGCTGTCCTGTGTCGCCGCGCCATGGCGCGTCTTCTCAAGGGATTGCATCCCCCGGCATGTTGGGTATCCGCTGCATCCCCAAAACTGATTGCCTCTGTTTTCTCCCCGGCTGGCGGTACGCAAGACCATGGCATTGCCACATCTGGGGCAAGGCGGACTCGGATCACCGAGCGGTTGGATGGTGACAGGGGAGGGCGCAGCGCCCTTTTCGTCAGGCACTGCCTTGGTGGAAAACGGCTTGCGTGATGATTCGCCATGACGCGCCTTTAGCTGGGCCACATGCTGCCTGCGGGTCTGCCAGTTTGCCACCAGCCGCCCTTGCTGGATGGTCTCGACCACTTGCGTGACCTCGGCAGGGGCCAATACTTGGGTGGTTTTTCCTTTGATATGGCGGATCAGCCCGCGGTTCATCACGTTGTCCGGCATGGGGGTCTTGAAGGTGCAGTCGCCAATGAAGTAGATGACGGAGTGGAGCTGATGATCCGCCACCCCCAGCAGGGATTTGAGGGTCATCATGTGCAGATGGTTCTGGTGCAGGGGATTCTGGAAGCTGTGCTTGCGGCGATAGATCTGCTGGGTCCAGTTCTTTTGGGCCGGATTGCCGAATATCCAGCCCTTCATGTTCTTGGTCTCAATCACGAATATCCCGAAGCGGGAGACGAGCACATGGTCGATCTGAGTGCTGCCCTGGGTGCTGCCCTGGGGGATGGGCAGGGTCACATCTTTGAGCAGGTGATATTCCCGCTGGTCGAGAAAGAGCCGGATGCTGACGTTGATAAGCCACTCCCCGATCATGCCCTTGAACCAGGGGCTTTTGACGAGCGTCGCGATCAACAGCAGTGGCAGCAGATACCAGAGCTGGCCGAGCAAAGGGTAAATAATGGCAGTGACGTCCATTTCACTCTTCCTTCATTGAGGGTTAACCCTCGATAGAAATCAGGCTTCGACACTTGGGGTATCCCGGACAGCCCCAAAATGAGTTGCCTTTGGTATCTCCCCGCTTGCTGGTTCGCAATACCATTGTGGTACCGCATTTGGGGCAGGTTGGTGCTGGCCCGGCATTGACCACCGCAGCTTCGCTTTCGTCACTGTTGTTGGCGACTCTTTCCAGCGATATGCGAACCTCTTCACTGATCCGGATGATCCGCTGTGCTTCGGCATAGGCATCGCGGTAGAGCTCTCCATCGTCCGAGCGCAGAATCAAGACGCCCATCTCGTTGTTATTTACCTGGCTGAATTCGTAGAGGTTCAGGCTGGCAATGATGCACATCTCTTCATTGAGGTAGCACTTGGCATGGAGGTTCTTGCAAAAGCTGGTGCGGATATAGGTGAGCTCCTTGAGCCAACTGATCTCTTCCGGCTGGAGTTCGCTTTTGCCGTAGACGATACGGACATCGATCTTGAGCCGGTTCTTGTCGGTCAGCAGCTCCTTGATCCTGTCATTGAGCTTGAGGAAGGGGCTGATCAGAATTAACCGCTCCTTGGCATCCTTTATCAGCTCCTCGAGGAAATAGTTGGTTGCGCTGGTATTCAGAAATTTGGCCATAACAAGCTCCCTATCCTTGGCAATCTCATGTGTTCTTTGGTCACAGTAGGCAGCAAGCCTGACCTCAATCCTCGGTATGGATCTGCTTCACGTCTCCATCGCCGTCCCGCATCACCATGCTAGGAGATACAGGTGGGGCCTGATAGCGGCAATTGAGTCAAATGTGCGTTCAGTCAGAGATTTGGATATGGGGACGGGTCATGTCGCCATGCCGCGTTAGAAACTCATCGCCAGCCCGATGGAGTAGCCGCTGGTGTTGTGGCTGAACATATAGCGGGCCACCAGCCGGGTGCGGGTGATGAAGATGTCGTATTTGCTGCTGTCGAGCTCGAGGCCAAGGCCCAGGGAGTTGAGGCTGTTGAAGCCGAGCAGGCCTCGTTGCTCTCCCAGGTACTCGGTTCTGGCGCCCTCCAGCACATAGCGCAGCGGGCGATCCAGCAGGGTCCAGGTGAAGAGCGGTGCCCGGCGACGCAGGTAGAGCCCGAGGTTCTCCGCCTCGGCCTGGCCGGTGACGCTGTCGGCGGTGCCGGTGAAACTTTGCAGATGCTGATAGGAGTAGCGCAGCTCGGCGTCGATGTCCTGGGACTTGGAGAAGAGCTCGTAGTCGAGCATGAGGGATCCCCCCAGTCCATAGACGTTGAGGTTGCCGCCATCGAGGAAGTCGAGGTTTCTGCCCGTCCTGTATTCGATCAGGGCGGCGCCGATGCGCAGATCGCTCGCCACGGTGCCCAGGGTGAAGTTGGCGATGGGGCGCAGCACCAGATTGCCGCCAAAGCGATCGCGGTGCAGGCTGAAATCCCACCCTATGCCGCCGGTGGCGCTCAGACTGTTCCACTTGACGGGGATGGTGCGGGTCTCGTTGCCGTCGGTGAACACGAACTGGGGATCGTAGCGGCTGTACCCCAGGGTGCCCTCGAGATAGATGGGAAAGCCCTCGCTCATGGTGGCGCCGCCACCGAGCTGGGTGATGGTCAGCGCCGACTGCTCGTTGGTGCCGCTGCCGATGTCCAGGTTGCTGGCGGTGATGTCCGGTACCACGGTGAAGCTCATCAATGAGACCACCGCGTTGGCCCGCTGTTGAATGAGGGTCTCATCATTGGCGTGAGCGGCCTGGTTGCAGAGTGAAAGCCCGGCCAGCAGCAGTATGCCTGCATGAAAATGAGAAGAGGGGGGATGCACCATACCTAGCTCCGTGTACCTCCTCGTCCATTGAGGAGTCCTTACACTGTAACGGTTTTTCCATCGTCATGGCAGCCCACCTCGGCGCCAACTGACTATATTCTTTGCCGTTTTGTGGCGCAGGACGGGACGCCTGTGGCGAGAGCACCTTGCCGTCAGCGCACCGGGTTGCCGGTGCCGGATGACGGTGTATCCACATAAATGGCAGACATTAATTTATTGTTCAGTTCCCCGGGTGTATAACGGGCCTCCCGCAGGAACATATGGGGGCGGTACCAGGGAGGGGTAGCCAGACCGGGCCTACGGGCCGTCATGACGGATGCGCATTACGTTGATGGGAGTCATACCAGATGCAGGACATGCTGCTTGCCATATGGCATCAGGACTTTGAGCAATTAATACAACTGCAGGCAGTCGGTCTGCTCGTCACCTGTCTGGTGGTGATCCTCTTTCTCGAATCGAGCTTCGTGTTTCTGCCCCTGCCGGGGGACAGCCTGGTGCTATTGGCCGGTGGTCTGGTGGGCATGGGGGTGCTCGGGCCCGAGGTGGTGTTCCTCTATCTGCCCCTGGCCGCGGGGGTCGGCAGCGTGATGGCGTATTGGCAGGGCCATGCACTTCATGGCACCCGCTTCATGGGCCAGGTGGAGCGGGTTATCCCGGAGGGCAGCCTGCCCCGCGCCTCCCGGCTGCTCGATCGCTATGGCTTCTGGGCCATGTTCGTCTCCCGTTTCATCCCCTTCGTCAGGGTGCTGACGCCCATGCTGATGGGGATCTCCCGCCTGAACCTGCTGCGGGTGGCCATGACCAGCTTTGCCAGCGCCTTCCTCTGGGCCCTGGCCCTCAGCATGGTCGGCAAGTTCATGATGGCGACGCCGCTGCTGGCTGACCACCATGAACTGTTGACCAAGTGTCTGCTGGTGACCTCCTTCGCCCTCTTCGTCATCGCCGTGGCCGCCATCGGCATGCGGCTGTTCAAGCGCTCGGCCAAGAGAGCGCGCTGAGTTGCTCAAGGGACGGGCCTGCCGCTCGTCCCTTGTCCCCGACCGCCCTGGTCAGGCGACTCGCTCTGGTGGCGTAAAAATACAGGCCATTTGAGGCGGAAATCCTGATGCCTATCTGTTACACTTCGCGCCCGCCATTTTCCGGCTCATCTTCTGATGTCATGTCAGACCCAGCCGTCCTTGGCCCCAAGCCTCGCCGAGGCCGTGCCACACGCCGGCCCAGGCCACTTAAGCCAACTACAGCTCAGCTGGAACACAGGAACCCATTATGAGATTTGAATCGTTCGATTTTGCCCCCGAGATTTTGCGTGCCGTCTCAGAGTGCGGTTATCAGGAGATGACCCCTGTGCAGCAGCAGGCGATCCCGACCATCCGCCGTGGCAGCGACGTGCTGGCCAGCGCCCAGACCGGGACCGGCAAGACGGCAGCCTTTGCGCTGCCCATACTGCAACGTCTGGTGGATAACCCGGCCCCGGCCCAGCCTTCCAACGCCCGGGTGCTGATCCTGACCCCGACTCGCGAGCTGGCCGCCCAGGTGGCGAGCAACATCAACGACTTCGCCAAGTATCTGGACATCAGCGTGCTGACCCTGGTCGGCGGTGGCAAGCAGGATGTGCAGGCCCGCAAACTCAAGGCGGGGGCGCACATCATAGTGGCGACCCCGGGCCGGCTGCTCGAGCACCTGACCGCCTGCAACCTCAGCCTCTCCGGTGTCGAGACCCTGGTGCTGGACGAAGCGGATCGCATCCTTGACATGGGCTTCAGTGCCGATGTGCAGCAGATCCTGCAAGCGGTGAGCAAGACTCGTCAGAACCTGCTGTTCTCCGCCACCTTCTCCGACGCCGTGAAGAAGCTGGCCAACTTGATGCTGGACAGACCGCAGATCATCAGCGTCAACAAGCAGAACTCCACCGCCGATACCGTCAGCCACACCGTCTATCCGGTGGAGCAGAAGCGCAAGCGCGAGCTGCTCTCCGAGCTCATCGGCAAGCAGAACTGGCAACAGGTGCTGGTGTTCGCCAGTACCCGCGAGAGCTGTGACGTGCTGGTGGAAGAGCTGAACCTCGATGGCATCAAGTCCGCCGTGGTCCATGGCGAGAAGGCCCAGGGCAGCCGTCGCCGCGCCCTGCGCGAGTTCATGGAAGGCAAGGTGCGGGTGCTGGTGGCCACCGAAGTGGCCGCCCGTGGTCTGGACATCCCGGATCTGCAGTACGTGGTCAACTACGATCTGCCCTTCCTGGCGGAAGATTATGTCCACCGCATCGGCCGTACCGGCCGCGCCGGCAAGAGCGGCATGGCCGTCTCCTTCGTCAGCCGTGAAGAGGAGCGTACCCTGCTGGAGATCGAGGCGCTGATCGGCCAGAAGATCCGCCGCATCATGGTGCCGGGCTACGAGGTGAGCAGCCGTGACGAGCTGATCAAGCAGTTGCAGGAGCGCCGCCGTTTCGGCAAGCGCCCGCAGCGGGAAGACAACGCCGCCGCCCAGGTGATGGCCGAAGCCAAGCTGCAGGGTCAGCGTCTCAAGCGTCTGGCGGCCGCCAAGAAACCCCGCCAGGGCAAGTAAGGGCCTCGACCACCCTCTCTATTGAACCGCAAAGGCGCCATGGGCGCCTTTGCCATCTCTGTTTTCAACCCGAGGATCGCCCATGACCCTTAGCACCTACAATGAGGCCCTGCTCGACATGGCCACCCAGAGCCTGGCCGAGCTGGCCCGCACCGCAGAGCAGAAGGCGGGCAAGCGCACCCCGGCGCAAGAGAGCCACTTCCTCTGCACCTGGATGGCGGACTCCCTCAAGGAGAAACGCTTCTCCCGCCTGGTGATGGAGGATTTGAAAGCCTGGGTGCAGCTGGGTCGCACCCTGGGGGCCGGGGCCGATCTCAAGGGGCTGCTTTCACGCATCGTCTGCCAGTACGGCAGGGCCATGGCTGAGCCCGGGCAGTTGGGCGCCAGGCTCGCCACCCTGGTCGCCGAGCTGGAGAGCGCGGGTTGGCTGGTGTTTACCGACAGCGAACTGAGCGCCAGGCAGCGGCTGCTGAGCCAGGGCCAGTCCAGCCTGGTTATCTCCGCCAGCGAGTATCTGGGCCATATCGAGGGGGGAGAGCTGGTAAAGCCTCTTACCCTCTATGTGCGCGGGGATGAAAAGCAGCTGGCCGAGGCGGCCTTCAAGCTGGGGCTGCTGCTGAGCCAGGGTGACAAGAAGAGCACCCTGGTCAAGCACCACAAGGCCTACCGGCTGGTGCCGGGCAATGCCCAGCCCGCCCTGGCGCTCCTGGCAGAGGCCTGAGCCTTATCACGGGCGGACGCCCATGCCCGCCTTATCACCCCGGCCCCGTGCCGGGGTTTTTTATGGCTGACCGTCAGCGGGACAGGCCATGACGGCTGGGTGAGCGACGGGAAGGGGGCCCATACCTGTGTGCTGCCCTGGTGCGGCAGTCGGCTATTTTTGTCGCATTTGAATGGTTTGTCCGCCCGTCCCCCTCTGATGGGGGACGTCACCCATATGGTGAGATGGTGACGCAGACGTTCTGCTCTAGGGTGGTTTGGCCCCAAAGAGGGCCATATGGAAGCAAACCGCCTGATGGCGCTACTCAATGAATGAGGAAACATGATGAAAGCAACCCCCCTTGCCCTGCTGCTGGCCAGCGTGCTGGCCTCTCCGCTCTGCGCCGCCGGGCTCGACGCCAGGCTCACTCTGGTGGAGGGCAGCACCGACGATGTGCGTGTCAACCTGACCCTGACCAACACGGGTGACAAGCCCATCCGCTTGCTCAAGTGGCAGCTGCCGGGTAGCGAAGATGCCCCCCTGTTTTTGGTTGAGCGCGACGGCGAGAAGGTCGGCTACGAGGGGGCCCTGATCAAGCGGGCGGCGCCAACCGACAAGGACTTCCAGCTGCTCAAGGCAGGCCAGAGCCTGACGCTGCAGGCCGAGGTTTCCGGTCTCTACGACATGAGCGCCCAGGGCCAGTACAGCATCCGTTACCGGCTGCCGACGCTGCCACAGGGGGCGAAGGCCGCCAAGGCCAAGCAGGCCCAGGGGAGCGAATCCAATGTCGTGACCCTGTGGGTGGAAGGGGTGGCTGACGATCGGGTGCTCGCCAAGGCGGCGGTAGCCGAGCCCCAGGCGGTGACCGCCTCGGTCAGCTTCAGCGGCCGTTGCAGCAACACCCAGAAGAGCGACATCCTCACCGCGCTCGATGCCGCCAGCGGCATTACCAACAACTCCAGCAGTTACCTGGCGGTGGATAAGCCCGATGGCCAGCGTTACCGCAGCTGGTTTGGCGCCTATGACGCCTCTCGCTGGAACCAGGCTGAGACCCACTTCAGCAAGATCAAGGATGCCATCGACAACAAGCCGCTCACCTTCGACTGCGGCTGCAAACAGAGCTACTTTGCCTACGTCTATCCGGATCAGCCCTACAAGGTCTACCTGTGCAAGAGCTTCTGGACGGCGCCCGTCACCGGGACAGATTCCCGCGCAGGCACCATAGTCCACGAGCTGAGCCACTTCAACGTGGTGGCGGGCACCGACGATCTGGGATACGGTCAGACCAATGCCCGCAATCTGGCGAGCACGGATCCGGTCAAGGCGCTGAACAACGCCGACAACCACGAATACTTCGCCGAGAATACCCCGAGCGAAAATTAATCTGTGAAGGGGCCGAATGGCCCCTTTTTTGACGGAGGCACCATGATGACACTCCTGCTCACCACCCTGGCACTGGCCCCCTTGCAGTGCGAACTGTCGGTCAGCGCCGAGAGCGGGGTGAACGAGCCACTGCCCCTGGTGATGACCTTGACCAACAAGGGGGGGGAGCCACTCGAGGTATTGACCTGGTTCACCCCCTTCGAGGGGTGGTTTGCCGATGCCATCGACCTCACCCGAGATGGCAGGCCGTTGCCTTACCGGGGACCGCTTGCCAAGCGTGGCGCGCCCGGTGATGGCGACTTCCTCCTGCTGGGACCGGGGGAGCAGAGCCATGCCGATGCGGATCTGGCGCAGGCCTACGATCTGTCGCAGCCGGGCAGCTACCGGCTCAGCTACCGTGTCCAGCCGCTGGCGCTGACCCGGGGTCTGGCGCCAAGCTGTCCCGCCATCGATTTTATCCGGGTAGTAGCGCCTTAGGGGCGTTGAGGTTGAGACGCCGCGTCCAGCAACCCCACCGCGCGGGCGGCGACCGCCAGATAATGGGGTGAGTGCGTCTGCTCCCGCCAGCAACAGTGCACCAGCTTGATCACATGGTCATCCAGGCTCTCGATTGCCCGCGGCAACACCTGCGCCCAATCCAGCCCGGTCGTATCCGGCCAGCGCTGGGTCTGCAACCCTGGAGCCCCGACTGTGATGTAGGCGGCGGCCACCGCCTGCCACATCAGGCTCTGCCAGGCGTCCTTCAGCTCATCCGGCAGGTGACGGGCGATGATGGCGGCGGCCCGGCTGCCGGTCACCATATGCAAGACGGTGAAGTTACCGGTCTGCCAGTAGAGGGGCAGAGCGGCCTCGGCCAGCTGTGCCAGCACATCTTCCCCATCATCGAGGCTGCGCGGCAGCGACTCCGGCCAGCGGGGATCGGTTGCCACCTGCCGCAGGCGTGCGGTGATCCACTCTCCCTGCCAGCGCGATCCCTCCCAATGGGCCGCCAGCCCCGCCAGCAGGCGGGTGACGTCCCGGCAGGGGGCGCCCGTCCCCGTTGGCAGGATCAGGGCCTTGCACTGCCAGGCGGCCAGCGCTGCCGCCTGTTCCCCCAAGTGGCCGTTTTCCAGCGCGCAGGCGAAGCGGATGAGGGGATGAAAGGCGCCGCCTGCCGGGGAGAAACGCTGCACCAGCAGCTCTTTGAAGCATGGCAGCCAACCCTCTTCGGCGAATCGGGTCAGCAGTTGCTGGCGCAGTGCCACGAACCGGGTCTCCTCCTCTTCACCCTGGTTGCCCACCCCGGCGGGCAGGGCTTGAGTGGTCTGCCAATGGGTAAAGAAGCGCTGCAACTGCCGGGGGCTGGCCCCCATCTCGTGCAGGGCATGCAGCGCCATGGGACAGTGGTTGGTGGTGCCGCGACCATTGAGGGCGAAGGTCTGGTTGGCATCGAGCAGGGGGTAGAGATGATCCATTATCGTTTGACTCCTTTTGTCGGGGGAGACAGGATTATGCAAGTTGAAGTTAACTTGAGATCAAGGACGAAGATGGATCGCAAATGGCTGGCCATAGGCCAGATAGCCAAACGTGCCGGCGTCTCTACCCCCAGGATGTGCTGCGCCGCATCGCCTTTATCCGGGTGGCGCAAGGGATGGGCCTCACCCTCGACGAGATAGCGGGTGCTCTCAGCGGGTTGCCCGATGGTCGCACGCCGGATCGCCACGACTGGGAGCGGATCGCCGGCCAGTGGCAAACGCTGTTGGACAGCCGCATAGCCGCCCTGCAACTGATGAAGCGCAAGCTCACTGCCTGCATCGGCTGTGGCTGTCTGTCGCTGGAGCACTGCGCTCTCTACAACCCGCAGGACCAAGCCGTCTCAGGGGGCTGCGGCCCCCGTTATTTGCTGGGGGATCTGCCCCCCGTCACCGATTGAACCGCGAAGGCCATGGGCAGTGCCGGGTCAGCCTGGATGACTTTCAAGGAGGAAACATGGAACTGGAACAACTCAAACGGGAGCTGGAGCGCTTTGGCGCACAAAATGACGGCGAGCAGCAGGCTCGCGGCCACAAGATGCTCAACATCACCCGGGATACCGGTGAGCTGCTGGCGCTGCTGGTGCAGACGAGGGGGGCCGACGCCGTGCTGGAGATCGGCACCTCCAACGGCTACTCCACCCTCTGGCTGGCCGAGGCGGTCAAGAGGCTGGGTGGCAGGGTCACCACCATAGAGCGGGACGAGGGCAAGCTGGCGCTGGCGGCGCATAACTTCCAGCGTGCGGGGCTCGAACTCTGGATTGAGCAGTTGGCAGGCGAGGCAGGCACGCTGCTGCCCACCCTGCCAGCGGCCGCTTATCAGCTTATCTTCCTCGACTCCGATCGCCGGCACTACCAGGCCTGGTGGCCCGAGATCCAACGCTTGCTTGCCCCTCGCGGCCTGCTGGTGGTGGACAACGCCATCTCCCACCGGGAGGAGATGAACGACTGGATGGCAGAAGTGGCGCAGGATCCGGCCTTCCTGACCGCCCTGGTACCGGTGGGCAAGGGGGAGTTTTTGGCTGTGAGGCGCTAGGGGCTGTCACCCTGGGTGAGACATAAAAGAACAGCCCCGCATTGGCGGGGCTGTTTGCTTGAGACCTTAACCGGCAGTTTACACGGCCAGGTAGTCCATGATCCCTTCGGCGGCCTTGCGGCCCTCGTAGATGGCGGTCACCACCAGATCCGAGCCGCGCACTGCGTCGCCACCGGCGAACACCTTGGGGTTGCTGGTCTGGAAGGCATGCTCGGCCTGCTCGGGAGCCTTGATGCGATCCCGGTTGTCGAGCTCGATGCCGTGTTCCGCCATCCAGGGCTGGGGGTTGGGCTGGAAGCCAAACGCCATCACCACCGCATCGGCGGCCAGCACCTGCTCGGAACCCTCGATCACCACCGGATTGCGACGGCCGTTGGCATCGGGGGCGCCAAGCTCGGTGCTCACCACCTTGATGCCGCAGGTGCGGCCCTGGGCGTCCAGCTCGACGCCCACCGGTTGAAGGTTGAACATAAATTCCACCCCTTCCTCCTGGGCGTTCTTCACCTCTCGCTTGGAGCCTGGCATGTTCTCGGCATCGCGGCGGTAGGCGCAGATCACCCGGTCGGCCCCCTGACGGATGGCGGTACGGACGCAGTCCATGGCGGTATCGCCACCGCCGAGTACCACCACCTGCTTGCCGGCGAAGTCGATGTAATCGGCCTGGGCCTTCTCGAAACCCAGCAGCCGGTTGGCGTTGGAGATGAGGTAGGGCAGGGCGTCGTACACGCCGGGGGCCGTTTCGTTCTCGAAGCCGCCCTTCATGTACTTGTAGGTGCCGACCCCGAGGAAGACAGCATCGAACTCGCCAAGGAGGTCTGCGAAGGTAACGTCACGGCCCACTTCGGTCTCGAGACGGAATTCAACGCCCATCCCCTCGAAGATCTCGCGGCGGCGCTGCATCACCTCTTTTTCCAGCTTGAAGGAGGGGATGCCGAAGGTCAGCAGACCGCCGATTTCGGGGTACTTGTCGAACACCACAGGGGTGACGCCGTTGCGCGCCAGCACATCGGCACAGGCGAGGCCGGCCGGGCCCGCACCGATGACGGCAACCCGCTTGCCGGTCTTCACCACCTTGGAGAGATCCGGGCGCCAGCCCATCTCGAACGCCTTGTCGGTGATGTATTTTTCGATGTTGCCTATGGTCACGGCGCCGAATCTGTCGTTGAGGGTGCAGGCACCCTCACAGAGTCTGTCTTGCGGGCAGACGCGGCCACACACTTCCGGCAGGCTGTTGGTCTGGTGGGAGAGCTCCACCGCCTCCAGAATGCGCCCCTCGTTGGCCAGTTTCAGCCAGTTGGGGATGTAGTTGTGCACCGGGCACTTCCACTCGCAATAGGGGTTGCCGCAGTCGAGGCAGCGATCCGCCTGCATGCCGACCTGGGCCTGGTTGAAGGGCTCGTAGATCTCCACAAACTGGATCTTGCGGATCTTGAGCGGCTTCTTGGGCGGGTCGACCCGCTGGACATCGATAAACTGGAATACGTTCTGGCTCATAGGGTTCCCTCCTTATTGCGCCTGGATTCTGAGTTCTGCACTAGAGCGGCTGGTGTGACCAAGCAGGGACTTGACGTCGCTGGACTTGGGCTTGATCAGCCTGAACTTGGGCACATAGGAGTCGAAGTTGGCCAGGATCTCCTCGGCGCGCGAGCTGCCTGTCTCGTTGAGGTGCGCCGTGATGATGCCGCGCAGGTGCTCCTGATGGATGGCAAGATCCGCCACGTCCAGCAGTTCCACCAGCTCGGGGTTGGTGCGCTTGGCGAAGTTGCCGCACTCGTCGAGCACGTAGGCAAAGCCCCCTGTCATGCCTGCCGCGAAGTTGACGCCAGTGGTACCGAGTACGGTGACGATGCCGCCGGTCATGTACTCACAGCCGTTGTCGCCAATCCCCTCGACTACCGCCAGCGCCCCTGAGTTGCGCACCGCGAAGCGCTCACCCGCGGTGCCTGCGGCGTAGAGCTTGCCGCCGGTGGCACCGTAGAGGCAGGTGTTGCCTATGATGGCCGCCTCGTGGGACTTGAACGCCACGCCGACGTGGGGTTTGACCACCAGCTTGCCGCCTGTCATCCCTTTGCCCACGTAGTCGTTGGCGTCACCCGTGAGTATCATCTCGAGGCCACCCGCGTTCCAGACGCCGAAGCTCTGGCCTGCGGTGCCGTTGAAGTGCACCTTGACCGGATCGGCGGCCATGCCCTGGTTGCCGTGGCGTTTCACGATCTCGCCAGAGAGGCGCGCCCCCACGGAGCGGTCGGTGTTGCGGATGTCGTAGCGGAATTCGCCACCGCTCATGTTTTCCACCGCCTCCAGCAGATCCTCCACCATCTTGAGGTTCAGCGGCCCCTTGTCGAAGGTGGGGTTGTGCTGCTGGCTGAACAGGCTGGAGCCTGCCGGTGCCACCGGGCTTGCCAGAATGCCAGACAAGTCCAGCTTGGCCTGACGGGCGGTGAGGCCGGGCAGGGCTTCCAGCAGATCGGTACGACCGATGAGATCGGTGAGCTGGGTGACGCCAAGCTCGGCCATCAGCTCGCGGGTCTCTTCTGCGATGAACTTGAAGTAGTTCATCACCATCTCCGGCAGGCCGGTGAAGTGCTCGCGACGCAGCTTCTCATCCTGAGTGGCAACGCCGGTGGCGCAGTTGTTCAGGTGGCAGATGCGCAGGTATTTACAGCCGAGCGCCACCATGGGGCCGGTGCCAAAACCAAAGCTCTCGGCGCCGAGGATGGCCGCCTTGATGATGTCCAGACCGGTCTTGAGACCGCCATCCACCTGCAGGCGCACCTTGTGGCGCAGGCCGTTGGCCACCAGGGCCTGCTGGGTTTCGGCCAGCCCCAGCTCCCAGGGGGAGCCGGCATACTTGACCGAGCTCAGCGGGCTGGCGCCGGTACCGCCGTCATAGCCAGAGACGGTGATGAAGTCCGCGTAGGCCTTGGCCACGCCGCAGGCGATAGTGCCGACGCCGGGTTCGGAGACCAGCTTGACCGACACCAGGCAGTCCGGGTTGATCTGCTTGATGTCGAAGATGAGCTGGGCCAGATCCTCGATGGAGTAGATGTCGTGGTGGGGCGGCGGGGAGATCAGGGTCACGCCGGGTACGGAGTAGCGCAGCTTGGCTATCTGGGCCGTCACCTTGTCACCGGGCAGCTGGCCACCCTCGCCGGGCTTGGCGCCCTGAGCCACTTTTATCTGCACCACGTCGGCGTTCATCAGGTAGTGGGGAGTGACGCCAAAACGACCGGACGCCACCTGCTTGATGCGCGAATTCTTCTCGGTACCGAAGCGCTTGGGATCCTCGCCGCCTTCGCCGGAGTTGCTCTGACCGCCGAGGCGGTTCATGGCCACCGCCAGCGCCTCGTGGGCCTCGGGGCCCAGCGCGCCTATGGACATGGCGGCGGAGTCGAAGCGGGGGAACAGCTTGGCCGCGGGCTCAACCTGCTCCAGCGCCACCGGGGTGGTGCCCTGCTTGAGCACCAGCAGATCGCGCAGGGTCGCCACCGGGCGCTCGTTCACCAGGCGGGCGTACTCCTTGTAATCGGCGTAGTTGCCGGAGCGCACCGCCACCTGCAGGGTCTGCACCACATCCGGGTTGTAGGTGTGGTACTCGCCGCCGTGGACGAATTTCAAGAGACCACCCTGGGTCAAGGGCTTGCGGCCGAGCCAGGCCTGGCGCGCCAGATTGACCTGATCCTGCTGGATGTCGGTGAAGTCGGCTCCCTGAATGCGGCTCGATACGCCGCGGAAGCAGAGTTCGACCACGGAGCTGGACAGCCCCACGGCTTCGAACAACTGGGAGCAGCGGTAGCTCGCCACCGTGCTGATGCCCATCTTGGACATCACCTTGTAGAGGCCCTTGTTGATGCCGTTGCGGTAGTTGAGCATGGCCTGGCGCAGGCTCATCTTGAGCACGCCTTCTTCTACCTGTTTGGCGAGGGTTTCGTAGGCGAGATAGGGGTAGATGGCGGTGGCGCCAAAGCCCAGCAGCACGGCGAAGTGGTGCGGGTCGCGCACGCTCGCGGTTTCCACCAGGATGTTGGCGTCGCAGCGCAGGTTGTTGTCCACCAGGGTGCGCTGCACCGCCCCCACCGCCATGGCGGCCGGGATGGGCAGGGTGTCGGCACTGATGTCCCGGTCCGACAGCACCAGCAGCACGGTGCCATTGCGCGCCTTGTCGGCCGCCTCGTTGCACAGGCGCTCGAGGGCCGCCTGCAGCCCCTCTTCGGGCAGGTAGTTGAGGCTCAGCACCGCATGGCGGTAGTGTTCCCCTTCCAGTGCCAACAGCTGGTGAAAGTCGGAGTAGAGCAGGATAGGCGACTGGAACAGCACCCGGTGGGCGTGGCCGAAGGTCTCGTTGAATACGTTCTGCTCGCGGCCGATACAGGTGGCCAGCGACATGACGTGGTTTTCCCGCAGCGGGTCGATGGGCGGGTTGGTCACCTGGGCGAACATCTGGCGGAAGTAGTCGTACAGGGTACGCTGGCTGGAGGAGAGCACCGCCATCGGGGTGTCATCCCCCATGGAACCCACCGCCTCCTGGCCATTCTCGCCGAGCACGCGGATGATTTGATCCAGCTCCTCATAGGAGTAGCCGAACAGTTTCTGATAGGTCTTTAGCTGATCGTCCGGGAATTCGCGTGCACCTGTGCTGGCGTCATCCATCTGCTCGAACGGCACCAGTCGCTTGCAGTGCTTGTCCATCCACTGCTTGTAGGTGTGGCGGCTCTTGAGATCGTCATCGATCTCGAAGCTGGTCCAGATCTTGCCGTTGCTGGTATCCACCACGAACAGCTCGCCCGGGCCGACCCGGCCCTTCTCCAGCACTTCGTCCGGGGTGTAGTCCCAGGTACCCACTTCGGAGGCCAGCGTGATGAACTTGTCCTTGGTGATGACGTAACGGGCCGGGCGCAGGCCGTTGCGGTCCAGCGCGCAAGTGGCGTAGCGGCCGTCGGTCATGACGATGCCGGCCGGGCCGTCCCAGGGCTCCATGTGCATGGAGTTGAAGTCATAGAAGGCGCGCAGGTCGTCATCCATGTTCGGGTGCTTCTGCCATGCAGGCGGGATCAGCAGGCGCATGGCGCGGAACAGGTCCATACCACCTGCCAGGAAGAGATCCAGCATGTTGTCGAGGCTGGAGGAATCCGACCCTGTGGTGTTGACGAAGGGGGCGGCCTCTTGCAGATCCGGGATCAGCGGAGTGGCGAACTTGTAGCTGCGCGCCTTGGCCCACTGGCGGTTGCCAGCGATGGTGTTGATCTCGCCGTTGTGGGCGAGGTAGCGGAATGGCTGCGCCAGCGGCCAGCGCGGGCTGGTGTTGGTGGAGAAACGCTGGTGGAACACGCAGATGGCTGCCTGCATGCGGATGTCGGCGAGATCCAGATAGAAACGCGGCAAATCCACCGGCATGCACAGTCCTTTATAGACGGTGACCAGGTTGGAGAGGCTGACCACATAGAAGTAGTCATCGCTGATGCGTTTCTCGATACGGCGGCGCACGATGTAGAGACGGCGCTCGAGATCCTTGTCGACCCAGCCTGGCGGCGCGTTGACAAAGACCTGTTCGATGCTGGGCAGGGAGGCCTTGGCGATGGGACCGAGCACATTGGTATCGATGGGCACCTTGCGCCATCCGACCAGACTCAGGGTCTCTCTCTCCAGCTCCTCGTCGATGATGTCGCGGGTCTGCTGGGCCAATACGGGATCCGGGTTGAGGAACAACATGCCCACCGCATAGTTGCGGCCCAGGTGCCATCCCTTCTCTTCGGCGACAGCGCGATAGAAGCTGTCGGGTTTTTGCAGCAACAGGCCGCAGCCGTCGCCGGTCTTGCCGTCGGCGGAGATGCCGCCGCGGTGCTGCATGCGAGCCAAGGCTGACATCGCGAGACGGACAAGCTTGTGGCTGGCTTCCCCTTCCATGTGGGCCAACAGGCCGAAGCCACAGTTATCCCTCTCCAGCTTTGGATCATATAGTGACATTGCATTTCTCCCTTGCTCGGCCTTCCATCGCACTGTCATCAACAGATTGCATAAATTGCGATTGGCTCTTGTGGTTCCGTCCGCCTGAGGTGGCGAATCTCCAAACTAATGGGATTTTCGAGCAAGGTCAATTGGACATCCCGCTTGTTTGCAATGTTACACTGCCATAACAAAATACGGGTTTTAGAGATTCAATTCGATTTTATCTATATAAAAATCTATTAATTTAATTTTTTAAAGTTTATTGGGCTGATAATGGAGAGTTTGGTGGTTGACTGCTTCGCGTCACTGAACTGTAGTAATTTTACCAATCCATTCCGTCAGGGGTGGGCGGGGATCACATTTCAGGATCCTGCATCTTGCATTTATTTGTATGCGGGCTATGGGAGATTTTTTCAGTACTAACAGCTGGTTAGAGGGGATGAATTGCTTCCGTTTTCCCTCTTTGTATGAGGCCAGTGGTTTCCAAAAGTAACCTTAAAATCCTGTCTGTGGGTATTTATCGCACGCAATGTGAATATTTATATGATTTTTGGCGGCGGGACGGCTTGATCCAGCTCAGTCTGGCGTGGGGCCCGTGCCAGTACAATGACAGCTCATATTGGAGGTGTCATGCAGTTACACGAACTCATCAATACATTCGGCCAGGATCTCAAGCAGCGCCACGGTCAGAAAATCCACAAACTCTCCATCCACGGCGCCTTCACCTGCCCCAACCGGGATGGCACCCTGGGCCGCGGCGGCTGCACCTTCTGCAATGTTTCTTCTTTTGCCGACGAGTCGGCCCAGCAGCTCTCGGTGGTGCAGCAATTGCTGGCCCGCCGGGACGAAGTGACCCGTGCCAAGCGTTATCTCGCCTACTTTCAGGCCTATACCAGCACCTATGCCGAGGTGGAGTACCTGCAACGCATGTATGAGGAGGCGCTGTCGGTCAGCGACATGGTGGGGCTCTGCGTGGGTACCAGGCCAGACTGTGTGCCGGATGCGGTGCTGGATCTGCTGGCGGGGTATCAGGCCCGTGGCTACGAGGTATGGCTGGAGTTGGGGCTGCAGAGCGCCAATGACAAGACATTGCAACGGATCAACCGGGGTCACGGCTACGCCGCCTATGAAGACGCGGTTAGCCGGGCCCACGCAAGGGGCATCAAGGTCTGTGCCCATCTGATTGTCGGTTTGCCCGGTGAGGTGCCGATGGACAGTCTCGATACTCTGCATCGCATCGTTGCGACCGGGATCGAGGGGATCAAGCTGCATCCGCTCCATGTGGTGGAGGGGAGCATCCTTGGCAAGGCGTGGCAGGCGGGGCGGCTCGACGTCTTGAGCCTGGAGCAATATGTCGAAGCGGCGGTTGCCATGATCCAGCAGACTCCGCCCGAGGTGGTTTATCACAGGATCTCGGCGTCGGCCCGCCGTCCGACCCTGCTGGCGCCTGCCTGGTGCGAGAATCGCTGGATCGCCATGGCTGAGATTGCCACTGAGCTGGCTCGAACCGGCCCACAGGGGAGTGCGTTGGGCCGACCCTTCTCACTCGCTTGTGCTCATCAGTGACGACTCTAATTTCATTAAAAAAACAGAGGGTTATTAGATGAAATTCAGTCTTTGCAGTATAGTTTCGTTCAAGTCGCCTTGATAAGATGGTCGGCTTGAAAAAGATATTGTTATCAATAACTCTTTAGTAATTAATGTACCCGGCAGGATATCTCGCCCCCCTTGCCGTTATTAAATGACGTGCTTGGCTCCTTTCGTTCCGGCTTGACGATGTGCGAGTCTGGCGATGATATTCGATGTCACTGCTCAGTGCGCTAATTGGGTTGTCGGTTCGCGATGATGGAAGCTGCTCTGCGTTCACAGGTCGCCACCGGGTTCCGGGTGATGTATTCCCTGCGACAACCGTCTGAATCATGTTTTGACAGGATGCTATGCAAGCAGAAACCAGCCATATAGATGAGCTACTGGAGTGCCTGGTCTTTTTGACCCGTTTTTATGGTGTGCCCAATAGCCAGGATGCCCTCACAACGGGTTTGCCACTGGTCTCGGGCCGTCTGAGCACGGCACTCTTCAGCCGCGCTGCCGAACGTGGCGGTCTGTCCGCCCGTGAGGTCATCCAGCCACTCGAACAGATATCCCCCCTGCTGTTGCCCTGCGTCTTGCAGACGCGCCATGGCGGCGCCTGCATCCTGCTGGAATGGAGCAAGGACAGGAGCCAGGCCAAGGTCATCTTCCCCCAGGCCGGTGACGCGGCGCAGTGGGTCAGCACCGCCCAGCTGGGCGACGAATACAATGGCCGGCTGTTCTTCGTCAAGAAGCAGTTCAAGTTCGATGAGCGCTCCCCCAAGGTGCTGGAGACCCGGGATGGTCACTGGTTCTGGAGCACGTTGTTTGAATCCCGCGGCATCTATCGCGATGTGCTGATTGCCTCCATCCTCATCAACCTCTTTGCGGTGGCCAGCCCCCTGTTCACCATGAATGTCTACGACAAGATAGTCCCCAACCTGGCATTCGACTCCCTCTGGGTGCTGGCGGTGGGGGCCATGGTAGTGTTCACCTTCGATTTCGTGATGCGCCAGTTGCGCAGCTACTTCATCGATATTGCCGGCAAGAAATCGGACGTGCTGCTGTCGGCCAAGATCTTTGCCAAGGTCATGGGGATGAAGATGGAGTCCCGCCCGGCCTCGACGGGGGCGTTTGCCAAGCATCTGCAGGAGTTTGAATCGGTGCGGGAGTTCTTCACCTCCGCCACCGTATCGACCCTGATTGATCTGCCGTTTGCGGTCTTCTTCCTCTTCATCATCTGGCTGTTTGCCGGTGTCATGGTGGTGGTGCCCATCGTCGCCATGCTGATCCTGGTGGCTTACAGCTTCTACATCCAGGCACCCCTCAAGCAGTCCATTGAGGAGGGCTCTCGCCTGGCTTCCCAGAAGAATGCCAACCTGATCGAGAGCATATCCGGCCTTGAGACCGTCAAGATTTTCGGCGCAGAGAGCATGTTCCAGCATCGTTGGGAGCAGGCGGTGTCCCACATTTCGACCTGGGGTGTGCAAACACGACGCATCACCAACTCCATGTCCTCTCTGGCGAGTTATATCCAGCAGGTGGTGACCGTAGGACTGGTCATTGTCGGGGTCTACCAGATTTCCGAAGGGCTGGTGACCATGGGAGGCATGATTGCTGCAGTCATGCTGTCCAGCCGCGCCATCGCACCCATGGTGCAGCTCTCCGTGCTGTCGACCCGCTACAACCAGGCCAAGTCTGCCTTGGAGATCCTAGAGAAGATCATGATGACGCCGGGCGAGCAGGAGGAGGGCAGGCAGTACATCCACCATCCTGTCATCCAGGGGCGTATCGAGTTCGAGAACGTCTCTTTCAAGTACCCGGGCATGGAAAGCAGCACCCTGCACAACATCAACCTGCGTATCGAGCCGGGGGAAAAAGTCGCCATCATAGGCCGGATAGGGGCGGGCAAGACCACCCTGGAGAAGCTGTTGATGGGACTCTACCGACCCACTGATGGTCTGGTGCGCCTCGATGGCTTCGAGCTGGATCAACTGCCGCCTGCCGCCATCCGCCGCAATATCGGCTGTGTGCCGCAGGATGTGACCCTGTTCTTTGGCTCGGTGCGAGACAACATCATGCTGGGCAACCCGCTGGTAGACGATGCCCGGGTGGTTCGCGCCGCCAAGCGGGCCGGTGTCACCAACTTTACCAATCGGGATCCCAATGGGCTGGACAGGCAGATAGGCGAGGGTGGGCGCCAGCTCTCCGGTGGTCAGCGTCAGGCCATTTTACTGGCCCGTGCCCTGCTCAACGATCCGCCCATTCTGGTGATGGATGAGCCCACGTCCAACATGGACAACCAGTCAGAGATGCATGTGAAGCAGGAGCTGGCAAGGCTGGGGCCCGAAACTACCCTGATCCTCATCACCCACAAGACCTCCATGCTGGATGTGGCTTCCCGGGTCATCGTCGTGGAACAGGGGAAGATAGTGGCTGACGGCCCCAAAGAGGCGGTGCTGCAACAACTGAAGGAAGGCAAGGTGCGGGTGCAGGAGACGGCCAATGGCTAACAACTGGTTCAAGAGAACGGCATCAGACAAGGTGTTGCCCGCTCCCGAGCACCTCGAGTATGTCGACGACGGTGCCGCCGCTGTCTTGCTGAGCACACCAACCCGCGCCAGGGTGCTGCTCTGGGCCTGTTTCCTGTTTTTCATGAGCGCCATTGTCTGGGCAGCCTGGGCCGAGCTTGACGAAGTCACCATCGGCCAGGGCAAGGTGATCCCATCTCGCCAGTTGCAGGTGATCCAGAACCTGGAAGGGGGGATCGTCAAGGAGATCTTCGTCAAGGAGGGGGACATAGTCGAAAAGGGGCAGCCTCTGCTGCGCATCGACGATACCCGCTTCAAGTCGGACTTTCGCGAGCGTGAACAGGAGCTGGTGATCCTCAAGGGCGACATCGCCCGCCTGCGTGCCGAGATTCGCAGTGTGGTGGTAAAGCGAGAACCCAACCTCGGCTGGCGTGAGCAGGTGGTCATCGACAAGCAGCCCATCGTCTTCCCCGAAGGATTCGAAAATGTCTTTGCGGAATACGTGGCCCGTGAAAAGTCGGTACAGGACGAGAGGCTCAACAATTTGAACAACCAGCTCTACATACTCGGTCAGCAGATCGAGCAGAAGGAGCAGGAGACCATAGAGCTCAATGCCAAGATCAGGACAGTGAGCCGCAGCGTAGATTTGGCCCGTCAGGAGCTGAACATCAGTCGGCCTCTCGCAAAAGAGGGTATAGTTCCCCAAGTGGAGCTAATCAAACTGGAACGGCAGGTCAACGAGATGCAGGGAGAGCTGGAAGCCAACCGGTTGCTCATCCCCAAACTCAACTCCGTGCTGCGGGAAACCATCTCCAAACGCAACGATATTGCCTTGAAGTTCAGAGCGGACTCCCAGACCGAGCTCAATGAACGCCAGGGCAAGCTGAGCCAGTTGTCAGAGGGCCAGGTCGGTCTGCGAGACAGGGTCGATCGCACCAGCGTAATTGCACCTCTCAAGGGCACTATCAAGAAGCTCAAGATCAATACTCTGGGCGGGGTTGTTCAGCCGGGCATGGATCTGATGGAGATAGTGCCGCTGGAAGATACCTTGCTGGTGGAAGCCAAAGTATCACCCAAGGACATCGCGTTCCTGCGACCCGGGCTGGAGGCCGTGGTCAAGATAACCGCTTATGATTTCACTGTTTATGGAGGTTTACATGGCAAGGTTGAGCAGATAAGCGCCGACTCGATCCAGGATGAGGAGGGCAACTCCTTCTATCTGGTTCGGGTGCGCACCGAGAAGAGTTATCTGGGCGATGAGCTTAACGCACTTCCCATCATCCCCGGTATGTTAGCCAGTGCAGATATTATTACTGGTAAAAAGAGTGTCCTAGACTACTTGCTGAAACCCATCTTGAGGGCTAAGCAGTCGGCACTGAGAGAACGATAAGCCAACAATCTAAAAACAACATGACTGGAGATACCATGAAGAAGACGATTGTTGCCATGCTGGTTAGTGGCACCATACTGTTCCCGGGCCTGAGCCAGGCACAAACACTGGAACAGTCAGTGGCACAGTCACTGGCTACCCATCCGAAAATCAAGGAAGCTTTTGATCTCTATCAGGCACGACTGTATCAGCATGATGGAGCCAAGGGCGGCTACTATCCCACCATCGATCTACGTGGCGGCGTGGGTTACGAGAAGACCGACAGCCCCTCGACCCGTGCGGCGGGCGCCAACTCGCAGACGATCGATGATTCCATGACCCGCAAGGAGGCCGGGATCAGCCTGCGCCAGATGCTGTTTGACGGTTTCGATGTCAGCAGCAACGTGGCACGGACCGATGCCGCCGCCCAGGCCCAGCGTCTTGCCATGATCTCCGAGGCGGAGAACACGGCGCTGCGTGTGGCCGAGGTGTACCTCAACATGCTGCGTCAGCAGGAGATCCTGGAACTGTCCAAGCAGAACCTCGAAACCCACGAGCAGATCCGTAGCGACATCCAGAAACGGACCGATTCCGGTCTTGGTTCGACGGCGGACCAGACCCAGATCGATGGGCGTGTTGCGCGGGCCTACTCCAACCAGGCTGCGGCAGAGAACAACTACCGGGATGCCGAGAGCGAGTTCATCCGTGTCGTGAACGAAGTGCCCAAGGATCTGGTGCTACCGGCCCCCAACAGCCAGTTACTCCCCGCCACCCTGGAAGATGCACTGAAGACGGCTACCGAGGTTCACCCGACCCTGTTGTCCTCTCTGCAAGACATCGAAGAAGCCAAGTATCAGCATGAAGGATCCAAGTCCGGGTTCTACCCGAATGTGGCCTTCGAGGTGGATCAGAACTGGAACGAGGATATCGATGCGGTCAAGGGGCGTAACGACGATCTTACCGCCATGGTCCGGATGCGTTACAACCTGTTCCGTGGTGGTTCCGATCTGGCAGAAAGCAAGGCCACCTCGGCACTCTATTCCCAGGCAAAAGATATTCACCTGAACGCCTTCCGTCAGGTGGAAGAGGGAACCCGCCTCGCCTGGAATGCCAAGGAGTCGCTGGCCAAGCAGAAGGTCTTCCTGAAAGAGCACGTGGACGCCAGCTACGACACCGTACAGGCGTACAAGAAGCAGTTTGGTCTGGGACAACGGACCTTGCTGGACGTGCTGAACACGGAAAACGAACTGTTCGAGGCCCGTCGCAGCTACATCACGGCCGAGTATGATTCCCTGTTGGCGGATTACCGTATCCTCAATGCCACCGGGGGACTGCTCAATGCCATGAATGTCCAGCCGCCCGCCGAGTGGCAGGCCAACAACAACTGATGGTTATCGTGCTGATGCCATCTCAGTCAGAAAAAATGGCTGCAGCTTGCTGCAGTCATTCTTTTATAAATCTGGTTTTCAACTGAAGATTGCGATGGAATGCCGCAGGGGAAACATGTGACATCGTGGTACAAGGCTGGGAGCTTCAGGCTCTTTTGGCCAGCATGGTCCATCCGCCCCGTGCAACGTTGGCGGCTCCACCTGCTATGGCTGGTTCTGTTGTCGATCCCTCTGCTGCTAAGCGCCAGCCAGCCTTTGTCACCAGAAGATCTGACGCTGGTCAAGCGGGCGGAGGAGACGTATGGCCCTCGTGCAGGCAAGCGAGTCACCAGCTGGCGCACTCTGGCCCTTCAGAGCCGGACTGCGGGTCTGGCAGAGCGGCAGAAGCTGGAGAAGGTGAACCAGTTTTTCAATCAGATGCAATTTATCGATGACATCAAGCTGTGGCACAAGAAGGATTATTGGGCGACCCCGCTGGAGTTTTTGGGGGCGGCTGGTGGAGATTGTGAAGACTTCAGCATTTCCAAGTACTTTACGCTGCTTGAACTTGGCATTCCGGATGAAAAAATGCGGATGGTATATGTCAAGGCATTGGATTATAACCAGTTTCATATGGTTGTTGCCTATTATGAAACGCCCGCATCAGTCCCTCTCATTCTGGACAATATTGTCGGCGCCATTCGCCCGGCCAATCAGCGGGCGGATCTGATGCCAATTTACAGCTTTAACGGTAGTCACTTGTGGTTGATGAAGGCGCGTGGTCAAGGGGAACTGGCCGGGCAATCATCCCGCTTGGGATTATGGACTGACTTACGCAATCGCATGACTTCAGGGCGATTGGCTCGGCCTGTGGTGAATTTGGATGATTAACCTATGACGCTCTACAGACAACTATTGGCAACCATGCTGTTACTGTTCGGATTGCTGTTTGCTGCCACCTATTGGGTACAGTTCAATTCGACTCGCAACTATCTGGCGCAGCAGCAGGAAACTACCGTCATCAACACCTCCACTGCCCTGGGTCTGGCGTTGACACCTTATCTAGAGAACGGGGACAAGGTGAGTGCCGAATCCGTCATGAAGGCCGTGTTCGACGGTGGCTACTATCGGTTGGTTCGCCTGGATCTGCTGGCTTCCAAGGATGTCATCGAACTCGAGAACAGCAGCAACATTCAAGGGGTGCCGCAGTGGTTCATCGGGCTGAGCCTCTTCCCTGAGGTATCCAACGAATCCATTCTGACGTCGGGCTGGTTGCAACTGGGCAAGCTGAAGATCGTGGGCCATCCGGGACAGGCCTACTACGAGCTCTGGAAGGGGATGAGCGAGCTGGCGACCTGGTTCCTTGTGGGCTTCCTGATCACCACCATACTGCTGATGCGGGCACTCAACTACCTGCTCAAACCGCTCAAGCTCATTTGCGATCAGGCGGTCGAGATAGAGCTTCACCATTTCGGGCACACCATTCCCGAGCCCAAGAGTCGCGAGTTGAAACAGGTGGTGCAGGCCATCAATACCCTCTCGAGCAAGCTGGCGGTGCAGTTCAAGGAGCAGGCCGATGAAGCCGAGAATCTGCGCGCCCGCGTCTATGTGGATGCAGTCTCCGGGCTTGGCAACCGTTCCTACTTCGTGGGGCAGGTCAATGCCTGGATCGCCGAGGCGGGACAGGGGGGGGTCATGTTGGTGGCCGTCGACATGCTGGACGATCTCTATCGTGAAGAAGGGTTTGCCGCGAGGGACAACATGGTCAAATCCATCGCCCAGGTGCTCAGAGAGTTGCTGGATGGCTGGGATGGTGCGGCGCTGGCCCGGATTTCGGCTACCGAATACGCCTTGCTATGCCCTACCGATGATCTGTCACAACTCAAGGAGCTGGCGGAGCTGATCAATAGCCGTATCGCCGATCTGGTGGTCAATCCCATGGGTGAGAGCGGTGCACTCTCCGTGGTCGGGATCGCCGGTCGTGATGGCAATGATGATCTCTCTGCCCTGCTGACCAAGGCGGACAATGCGCTGGGCAAGGCCCGCAACGAGCGACGGGGTGCCGTCGTCATGGAAGGGGGCGCGGATCAAGGTTTGATGGGACGTCTCGCCTGGCGTGATCTGGTGCAGGATGCAATGGCCAGAAACCTGTGGCGCTTCAAGGCACAGCCTGCTTGTCGCTTCGATGATGGCACACGCCTGCATGCCGAGCTGTTCGCTGCCATCTCGCGAGATGGAAGCGACTACTTCGCTGGCCAGTTCTTGCCTGCCATCGAGCAGTTCCAGATGGGCGCCGAGTTTGACAAGACCATACTGGAGGCCTGCTTGCCCTTGTTCAAGCAGCAATCCGAGCTGGTATTGGCGGTCAATATTACCGCAGGATCACTCTGCTCGGATGAGTTCCTGACCTGGCTGAGAGGCTATCTGGCCGTGAACGGCGAGTTGAAGGATAAACTGCTGTTCGAGATCCCAGAGGCCGCCATCATGAAACACAAGCAGCATGTGACCAACCTGGTCGATGTGCTGCGAGAGCATGGCTTCCTGTGGGGGGTTGATCACTATGGTCGCCACTTCCAGTCCCTTGGGTATCTGGAGGAGCTGGCCCCTGCCTACGTCAAGGTTGATCATGGCTATACCAGCCAGATCATGGAGCCGGGAGCGGATACGTCCTTCCTGGCCGCGGTCTGCAGGGCGGCCCACAATGCGGGTGTAACGACCATTGCCACCCGAGTGGAGGATCAACAGCAGGTTGAGATGCTGGCCCGTCTGCACATAGACGGTTATCAGGGTTTCGTTCATCCGGCATTCCCACTGCCGTGAGTCATACCCCTATACTGAAACGGGCCCCAATAAGGGCCCTTTTTTATATCTATTTAGAATATATGGAGGAGCTTTTGTTCGATGAGTATGCAGAAGGTCTGAAAAATGTGTTGTTAGTTTATTGATTTACCTGTGTAAAAAAAATTCATTCGATTCGCTGCATCGGATGAAGCCAAACAGATTCAATGTTGTACATTTTTGCAACTGAAGCCTGATGGACGCGCATCTAGAGTGTAGGCATCAAGATCTGTCACCCTGGAGCAATGGATATGCGCACCCAAATCATCGACAAAACCGTCGTCGTCTCTTCCGTAGAAGGCAATGTTCAGATCCTGCTTGCCGATGGCAGCAGCCGTCCTCTCCAGCCTGGCGAGATATTGCAGCCGGGAGCCAGACTCAATATTGCCGACGATGCCAAATTGATGTTGGCACCCTACGATGACAGCCCGGCTCCGGCCGATGCAGCCCCTGCTGGCCCGGATATTCCCGCCGATGGACAACCCTCCTCATCGGTCGCCAATCGTCAGGCGGGCTCGCCAGAGGTGTCGCCGGAAATTGCGGCCTTGCAACAATCCATCTTGCAAGGGGTCGACCCGACTCAAAACTTTGAGGCTGCGGCAGCCGGCGGGGCACCTGCAGCGGGTGGCGGCGGTGGCATCGGCGGGGTAGCGGGAGCCAGCGGCAACGGCGGCTTTGTCGTCATCGATCGTATTGGTGATGCAACCATTGCCGCTGCCGGATTCGATACCAGCTATGACACCTTGCCTGAGCAGAATGTCCTTCAGGAAGACGATCTCCTGCCCGAGAATGATCTTGATGATCTGGATGAGTCTGCCGTCACCCAGGAAGACCAAGCCATCAGTGGCAACCTGCTGACCAACAGCAGCAACTCGGATGGCCCGCTCGATGCGTCGATTGTCTCTTATAGCTGGGGCAGCAACACCGGTATTTCGGCTGGCGTCGAGAGTTCATTGGACGGGATAGGCACCCTCATCATCAATGCCGATGGCTCCTATACCTTTACGCCGGCCCTGAACTACTCAGGATCAGTGCCTCCGGTCAACTACGTTGTGACCGATGGTGCCGATACGGATGTCTCCATACTGACGGTTACCATTACTCCCGTGGATGAACCCGTTTCCCTGGAAGGTTTGCAAGTAGACGGTGGTGAGATTGTCCTGAATGAAGCTGCACTGGCAGATGGCAGCAGCCCGGATACTGCGAACCTGACCAAGAGTGGTGTCTTCACCTTCAATGCGGCAGATGGTATCCAGAGCCTGGCTCTGGGTGGCGTGGTACTGATCAGTAACGGCCAGGTCATCACCAGTTTCCCGCAGGGGATCCCAAGCCCTCTGGGCAATCAGTTGCTGGTGACAGGTATCAGCTACAACCCGGTGACAGGCGCCGGCACGGTGGCTTACAGCTACACCCTGAGCGATAACGAGACCCACAACCAGCCTGCCAATGACACGGCTCTGACCGAGAGTTTCAATGTTGTACTGACAGATAGCGATGGCGACAGCACCAGCGCCAGCCTGGATGTGGTGATACTCGACGATGTGCCGACGGCCGCCAATGACGCAGGGGGGACCCTGACCGAGGATGTGGCGGGCAGCCTGAATGGCAACGTGCTGAGCAACGACGCTGGCGGGGCGGACACCCCGGCGGTGTTCGTGGGGTGGAGCGCGAGCGGGCATGACAACGGAGCGGCGGTCGCCGCGCTGAACAGTTACGGTACCTTTACCCAGGACCCGGTCACCGGCGCCTGGACCTATGTGCTGGACAATAGCAAGGCGGCCACGCAGGCGCTGACGGCGGGCTCGAACCTGAGCTACGACGTCTGGTACACGATGAAGGATGCGGATGGGGATGAGAGCATTGCCAAGCTGACCATCAACATCAAGGGGGCGGATGACAGCTCGAGCGTGGTGACGGCAGCGGCGACGGGGCCGGACCACCAGGTGTACGAGTCGGGCCTCAATCCGGACGGGTCCAATGCGGCGGCCAACACGGAGACG